>PLXD01000361.1 GCA_003151295.1 Chitinophagaceae bacterium
ATCATTTTCCCGATGACCCCCACCAGTATTTTGAAAAATTCAAATTACTCTGGAAATATACGCAAACCTACCTGATCGATCATGTGCATGGCGACTGGTACGACGAAGGGCTGGATAAGGAGCCTGGACGGAAAACGGCCCTAAAGGGACAGATATGGAAGGCGACCTATCATAATTATCGGTCTCTGAGCAATTGCGTCGACCGGTTGAGGAATTAATATCACTGTTTGCCAATCCTGATTAACCGATTTTAAGATTTCTTTCACCCTCATTCCTTGTAACTTGGCGGCAAAATCACCAATAAAATATGTCCAGGAAATTTCTATTGCCCTTATTGGCTTTCAGTGTGATCCTTCATAGCAGTTGCTCTCATAAACTCGCGCCGGAAGGCAACTATCAGGCTACCCCAGTCGTGGCCGACGGAAAGATCAACGACTGGAAACTTCCCCTGCGCTTCAGCAATTCGGATTATACACTTCAATATGCGGTCACTAACGATAATAAGAATCTTTATATCTGCGTGATCTCAAAAGACCCGATCACCGTTCAAAGGATCATGAAGGAGGGTATGAATGTCTACCTCGATCCGAAAGGAGCTAAAAACAAGGAGATCAGCATCGTCTTCCCGGTCCGTAAAGCCGCCGATCCTGCCAGAAGCCGTAACCGGTATAATAGCCAGGGCAATGGAGCGGATAGCGTAGGAGCTGGCGCCTATGGCCAGGGATCCACGCAAGACACGCAAGGATCCGCGACTCAGGGGTCTCCTATCGACGGACCTAATTCTGCCATTACCCGGAGGGCCAACCTGGAAAACCTGCTGGCGCAATCCGACTACTACAATACCAGCGAATTTGTCAATATGCAGAATGGCCAATACGGGCTGACCAACACAAAAAGTCCGATCCTGGTTTCTATGGGCCTTACTAATGACAATGGCATCGCTTACGAAGCGATCATACCGCTCCGGAATATATCTTACGACAAGCTTGTGACAAAAAACGATACGAGGAATTTCAGTGTTGGCATCGTACTCAATGCCTCAATGGGGGGTGGTGGCAGGAACGGCGGAGGCCAAGAGGGCGGAGGCGGTGGCTTCAGGCCTTCCATCGGCATGGGCGGCGGAATGGGAGGAATGGGTATGAGGATGGGCGACGGAGGCGGTGGAAGAAGAAATGGCGGATCCGGTAATAACGCGGCAGGCAAAGAAGATGATAACTGGTATACTTTCAGCCTGGCTAAGGGACAGACCGCTCCCTGATCGACTGGAGCCTGGCCAGGGCTAAGGTCTGACCTGTCAGCGCCGCAAAGGAGGCAAAAAAATCCACCTGGCTGATCAGGGCTCCTGACCGATATAAATATAAAAAACCGTCCCATCAGAACAGTTCTGACAGGACGGTTTTTTTATAGTAAGATGAACCGAAAGGAAAGACGCGGGTTATTTATCTTTCACATGCACGATGATCTCAGCACGCCTGTTCAGCCAGGCGGTATTAGGATCGGCGTTGTCGGCTACGGGATCGTCTTTCCCGAAGTATTGTGAACTCATTTTATCGGAAGGTATCCCCTTGCTGTTCAAATAATCGAAGACTGTCTGGGCCCTTTTCCGGGATAAAAAATTATTGTATTCCGCAGTTCCCACATTATCCGTATATCCTTTTACATCGGCAACGAGGACTGGATTCTTACGCAATTGGTAAATGATCCTATCGATGGTGGAGAATGCCCTGGTGGTCATCGCGTACTCGTTAAATTCAAAATATACCACGAATTTGATGACAGGGTGACCGTTGACGGTATCCATCTTATAGTCCTGCGATCCGAAGTCCTGCATATCGAATTTCGAAAGCTTTTCCGCGTCTTCCGATAGTTCGTCGTCATTATCGCTACCATTGCCGGATTTCCTTCTTCTTCTACCGCCGCCGGACTGATCGTCATCCTCATCAGCTTTTCTATACCCCCTGGCTTTCGCAACAGAATCCAAATTGATCGTGATATAGATATTATTCGTTACACCGCCTTTGGAAGCAGTCGAATCGTTCTTAGAAGCGTCTTTTTTCTTCGCATCGTCCTTCCCGGTCTGGTTAGCGGCCGTATTATCTTCCAGGTTCGCCTTCTTTTTCTTTTTATTGTTCAGGGGCAGGTACATGCCCATGCTATAGACCATGGTAGGGGCTATATTCTTACTGACAGCGTATCCGTAAGAAGCCAGGCCTGTCAGCATGATCTTCCTGGATTTAGAATGGAACTTTAAGCCCACGCCGACCGGAGCACTGGTATAAGACTGATCGTTGGTCAGATTATTGATGCCTAGGGATATGAAAGGCTGCAGCCGGTAACGGGCGCTTAGCAAGTGATAGTAGACGGTGGCATTGAGCAGGTTGAAGGTCTTGGTTTTAGTCTGGCTGAGCAACACTTCGCTACTGGTAACATGGCCATAACTGAATCCAAGATCGCCGCTGAAAGACAGCCGCCCGGTAACATTTTTGTATATAGATGCGGCAAACGACATATTACCCTTGTCCTGGAACGGCAGGGTATTGGCATTGCTTAAATAGCCCTTGCGATTTTTTTCGAGCATGGCAAAATCCTGGAGCTGAAATTTTAAAAACGGCGAAATAAACCAACGTGTATCCCAATCCTTCTTGCTGCCGTCCTTCGCCTGCACCGGATCATCGGGTGACGCCTTGTCCGATCCCTTCACCTTAGGCGGGTCCTGCACCGGTTTAACGGTATCCTTCATTTAGGGCTATCCTGTATTTTGGCCGAATCCATAGACTTACCGGCTGTATCCTGCAGCCTAACTACCTGTGCTCCCGACACATGTCCGGTCGTATCCGTCTGGATCCTGGCAGTATCCTTCGCAAGCCTGGTGCTGTCCTGCGCTTGAAGAACTCCCATGGTAACCAGGGCGCTACCGACCAAACAAATCATTACCTTTTTCATGGATTCTAACTTTAATAGATTAGTCTTTTATGTTTTTCATGAACATGCCAATTGCTTTAAAAATCCGTACGCAGTCCGAGTTCCACTCCATTCCGGTTGATACCTGCAGCGCTGATGGTCGATATGTTCACATCATAGGATATAGCCACGATCACTTTCTGATATCGAAATTCAATATCCGGAACCAAAGCATCCTCGTACCTGTATCCTATCCCAAAGCCGACACCTCCGCCGGGTATGCTTGGAAGGTTCATCACGTATGTTCCGTTAAAGAAATGCTTATACGCATTTCCCTGCCAGTTGAGGGACCCATAAAAAGCAATTTCGTCCTCTGACTGAGTCAGAAATTTATACCCTCCCTGAAAGCCTAATCCCGGACGCAGGCGCGTCGCGTCTGTCTTGATCCTATCCGTATACGGCTGGTTCACCTGCGCTACGGAAGCACCTAGATACCATTTGTCAGTCTTTGCATTGCTGAAAACCGATATACCTGCATTGACATTAAAATGGCCATAGGACCAACCGGCGGCCAATTGGTCATTGCTTGGGGTCCCTTCGACCGGGCCATAGCTGTTATATTGATCGCCGAAATAGACCGAATTCCCGCTTACATTCAACTGGCTCTGATAATTNNGTCTCATTCCTGCCTATCGGAACTGCATAAGAGATCCCCAGCAGTCCCTGGGTATTGCTCAGTATCCCCTGGTTGGATTTGTCGGAAGCGCCACCGATGCTCATGCTGAAATACCCGGAATTATTCTTATCCTTCGCTGCCTTTGAAAGGAGGGGTATATTTCCGATAGCAGCGACGCTGTTATAAGCGATGGCCCCGCCATATTGCACATTCCGGTAGTTTAATNNGTTTTGAGCGATTGGTTGTACCATACCGTCATATCCTGGACACGTGAGAAATTGATCTCCTGTGCACTGGAGAGGAGCGCAAACAGTAAGAAAGCCGGTATGAACCAAATACTTTTCATTTGGCTGATAGTTTTAATATTTTATTTATTATTAGCTGCATGATCTTATTTATTAAGCGCTCATTTTATCAGGTTGCATCATTTTATCAGGTGCATCATCTGACTAAAGAAACCATTCCTTTCCTCAAAACCCGGTTACCCTCGTTATCGACGCCTTCCGCGATCCACAAATAGGTCTCGACGGGTTGCGGTGTTCCCTTGAAAGTNNCTTGAAAGTACCGTCCCAGCCTATATTCGCATCCTCAGTGGTAAAGAGGAGGTTACCCCACCTGTTATAGACACTGAAATAATGGAAAGCGCTCATGCCGACCAGGATGGGTTTCAACACATCGTTTACTCCATCTCCATTGGGAGTGAATACGTTCGGAACGTATATATTAACCCCTACGAAATGTACCCTGGCCGGGCTACCGTTCACGATAGAAATATTCTCCACCTTTGCCGTAATGGTGACATAGCCGCTGACCTTGCTGGTAAGCTGAATGACCGCATTTCCGTTGGCATCCGTCTGAACGGGCTGGCTCGTTATGATCTGGGCAGTTCCTGAATCAATTGAGAAGACCACATCCCTGCCTGGCAGAGGATTTCCGTTCTGATCCACTACATGCGCCTCTACGCTGTTTGTGGTCGTGCCATCTGCAAAGGCATTGTTTGACAATACGATCAGCAGGGTTTGGGCATTGGTGGGATCCGGCTGTGCGGTAAATGTTAGCGATGCCGGGCTGCCATTGGTGATAGCGATTACGCCGGCTTGTGCCGTTATATCTACATTACCCACTACCGTGCTGTTCAATGTAATGGTGACATTGCCGTTTGCATCGGTCGTTCCGGTCGCAGAGCCGACGATATTGGCCGTGCCGGTGCTGATTGCAAATGTCACCGATTGATTGGCTACCACGTTGCCATTCGCATCGACGATATGTGCCTGAACGCTGTTAGTAGCAGTGCCATCCGCAGCGGCATCATTGGTGACTATGGTTAATTGGGTGTTGGGATTATTGGGATCCGGCGGTCCGGCAACGAAGATGACCGTAGCAGGGCTGCCATTGGTAA
>PLXD01000495.1 GCA_003151295.1 Chitinophagaceae bacterium
AGACTGTCTGGTTGATCTCTTCTTCGATCGCTTCGAGGAACTCATTCACATCCTTTTTCCGCAGGGCCAGGGAGGGGAGCAGGCGGATCACATTCGGCTTCGCCTCACCGGTGAAAATATGTTGTTTGAACAATAGGTTCTTGCGGAGGTCCTTCAGGCTCTCGGGAACATCGAAGCCGATCATCAGGCCCTTTCCCCGCACGTTTTTCACCAGGGGCAGTTTTTTCAGCGCTTCCATCAGGTAATCGCCGATGCNNGATGGAGGCAGCATTCTCGATCAGCTTTTCGGCTTCGATCACTTCCAGCACGGCCAATGCGGCTGCACAAGCCAGGTAGTTGCCCCCGAAGGTGGTGCCCAACATGCCATGTTTGGCTTTCAGGTGCGGGGCGATCATGATGCCGGCTACCGGAAAACCGTTACCCATTCCCTTGGCCATCGTATAGATGTCTGCATCTACACCCGCATGATCATGGGAGAAGAATTTTCCGCTGCGGCCATATCCGCATTGTACGCTATCGGCTATGAATACCGTATTGTGTTGTCTGCAGAGGCTGCTGATCTTTTGCAGGAAAGAGGCCGACGCTTCATTGATCCCTCCAACGCCCTGGATGCCTTCGATGATCACCGAGGACAACTGATCGCCCTGCTCGAGGAAACAGGCTTCGAGGGCGGCTTCGTCATTGAAGGGCAGGAAAATGACATTATCGGTCTGGTTGACCGGTGCTATAATGGCGGGATTATCGGTAACCGCCACAGCCAGCGAGGTCCTTCCATGGAAGGATTTTTTAAAAGCGACGATCTTCTTCCGGCCATTGTGGAAAGAGGCCAGCTTTAAGGCGTTCTCGTTTGCCTCAGCCCCTGAATTGCAGAGGAAGAGCTGGTAATCCGGGCGGCCCGATACTTTGCCCAGTTTCTCCGCCAGCTCTTGCTGAAGGGCGATATGGATGGAGTTGGAATAGAATCCTATTTTGTTTAACTGATCGGTGATGCGCTGAACATAATGCGGATGGGTATGGCCGATGGATATTACGGCATGGCCTCCGTAGAGATCGAGATATTGTTGCCCTTCCTGGTCCCATACATATGAGCCTTTGGCTTTGACGATGGTAATGTCATTTAGTGGATAAACGTCGAATAGTTGCATATACAGAAATTTTAAGGACCGGATTATTCCGGCCAGGGTTCAGAATGAATTGTTCAGAATGCGTTTGCTTTTAAATGAAGGCCGGAAGCCTCGTCCAGGCCGAATAACAGGTTCATATTCTGGACGGCCTGTCCCGACGCGCCCTTCACCAGGTTGTCGATGGCTGAATGTACGACCAGACGGTCACCGGCTTTTTCGAGTTGAATGACGCATTTATTGTTATTTACGACTTGTTTCAAATGGATCGGTTGTCTGCTCAATAGGGTAAAGGGATGATCCCTGTAGAAATCCTCATAAAGGGCCGTCAGTTCTTCTTCTTTTAACGAGCAGGTCAACTGGGAGCTGATAAAAATACCCCTCGCAAAATCACCCCTCCAGGGAATGAAATGGATGGGCGATCCTTCGGAAAAAACCCCGAAAGAAGGCTGCAATTGTTGCAGGGATTGGTTGATCTCATTGAGATGCTGATGATTCAGGCTTTTATAGGCCTGTATATTGTTTGCTCTCCAGGAAAAATGGGAAGTGGCCGACAGGCTTTGCCCTGCTCCGGTTGAGCCCGTGATCCCGGTGGTATATACCTCCCCAAGCAGGCCTGCCCGGGCGAGAGGTAAAAGACCCAACTGGATCGCCGAGGCAAAACAACCCGGGTTGGCGATATTCCGGGCCGACCGGATCTGCTCCTTATTCAATTCCGGCAGACCGTAGACAAAGGGATACCCATTGACCAGGGGCCGCGTTCCGCTGCTATGCAGACGGTAATCCTGTGAAAGATCGATTATTTTAGCTGCTTTAAAGTAAGCGGAGTGCTCTTCCAGGAATTTCCGCGCTTCTCCGTGACCTACGCATAAGAACAGCACGTCGATCGTGTCGGAAAGCGTATTCGTAAATTTTTTATCTGTTTCTCCTATGAGGTCGGAATGCACTTCATACAGGAATTTCCCGGCATTGCTCTTGCTGTGCACAAAAGAGATCGTTACACCGGGGTGATTGATGAGGATCCTGATCATTTCCCCTCCCGTATAACCTGCGCCTCCTATGATCCCTGCTTTAATCTTTGCCATATGAATGATTTATAGCCATCGCAAGCCTCTCCCCATCGGAGACGATATTCATGGCAGTTCTTCGTTTATTTTGTGATAGATGGCCGACTGGTTGCCGAATATCTTAGCGAAGCCTTTCACGTCATCGCCGCTCCAGCCCTTGTTCATTTCGCCATAGGAACCGAATTTGCTGCTCATCAGGTCATGTTTGCTTTCGATACCGGTGACCGTATACCGGTAAGGTTGCAGTTTGACAAAGACCTTGCCCGTGACGGTAGATTGGGTGTCGGAGAGGAATTTTTCGATATTGCGCATCGTGGGATCCAGCATTTGCCCTTCGTGCAGCCAGTTGCCATACCAGGTGCTCAGTTGGTCTTTCCAATATAGTTGCCATTTGGTGAGGACATGCTTTTCCAGCAGGTGATGCGCTTTTATAATGATCAGGGGGGCGGCGGCTTCAAATCCTACCCGGCCCTTGATGCCGATAATGGTGTCGCCTACATGAATATCCCGGCCTACCCCGTAAGGCTGGGCGATGGCCTGGAGATGCTGGATGGCTTCGACGGGATTGGCAAAGGACCGTCCGTCCACGGAAACCAGCTCGCCTTTTTCAAATCCCAGGGCCAGTTCTCTTGTTCCCGATTCCGTAACGGGCGTGGGCCATGCTTCTTCGGGTAAATAATCCTTCGACGTCAGCGTCTCCCTGCCTCCTACGGAAGTGCCCCATAAGCCCTTATTGATGCTGTATTTGGCTTTTTCAAAATTCATTTCCACGCCATGCTCCTTCAGAAAGGAGATCTCTTCTTCCCGGCTCAGCCTCAGATCGCGTATGGGGGTAAGGATCTCCACGCCCGGTAACAGGCTCTGGAATACCATGTCGAAGCGCACCTGATCATTACCCGCTCCCGTGCTGCCGTGTGCGACATGGGAGGCGCCCGTCTCCTGGACATGTTTTGCAACGGCGATCGCCTGTACCATTCTTTCGGCGCTTACACTCAAAGGATAGACTGCGTTCTTCAGGACATTTCCGAAAATGAGGTATTTGATACAGCTTTCGTAGTACTCTTTCGTGACATCTACACATTTGAAAGATTTTACACCCAGCTTCTTTGCCCTTGTTTCGATCTGACCGATCTCTTCCTGGCTGAATCCTCCTGTGTTAACCGTCAGGGCATGTATTTCCAGATTCCTGATCTTATTCAGGTAGATGGCGCAATAAGTAGTGTCCAGTCCGCCGCTATAGGCTAATACGACTTTATTGTTCATGGATGGTGATTATTTGAGTCTATGAATTCAACTAGATTCAACTGTTAAAGAAATAGTGGAACAAGGATCTGGATTTCGCACCGCCATTACCGTGGGGCTCCTTCCTTAAAAGGGGTTTCAGCAGGCTCCATTGCTTCAATCTCATGAAACGCTCATATAGCTTGGAATGCTTTTTAAAATCCTGGGTTGTTTCTTCAGGCTCATAATGATCCTTAGGGTCGTACAACATGGCCGTACACATGCAGATCTTGCGCTCCTTGCTCATGAGGATCTCATAGTTGACACAGCTTTTGCAACCTGCCCAGAACGCTTCGTCCTGTGTAAGCTCGGAGTAGGTCACGGGCTCATAACCCAGCTCGGAGTTGATCTTCATGACGGCCAGACCCGTCGTCAGCCCGAAGATCTTCGCCTCCGGATATTCTTTTCTGCTCAGTTCGAATATCTTCTTTTTGATGAGCCTCGCCAGCCCGCTCTTTCTGAAGGGCGGAGCGACGATCAACCCTGAATTGGCCACATATTCCCCGTGACTCCAGGTCTCGATATAACAAAACCCCGCCCAGATCCCGTCCTCCGTAAAGGCTATGACGGCCTTGCCCTCCTGCATTTTTGATTTGATATAATCGGGACTTCTTTTAGCAATACCTGTTCCCCTGGCTTTCGCGGAGGATTCCATCTCGTCACAAATGATACGGGCGAAATCCTGGTGATCGGCTGAGGCTATAATTATTTTAAATTGTTGTTCCATTGTTGTGATCTTAAATGATAAGCAATCCTGGGGTCTTACTCACTGGCTGAATGATGGGTCATCGATTGAATGAAATACCGTTGCCGGTATGGCATATAGTTCCGGGTTCCGCTGTGGGAGGGATACTATGATATAGGAGTATCAACGTCGCACCCAAAAGGGAATAGGGCGGACGGAAAAAACTGTGCACACAGGCGCAGCAAAAAACCCACGCTTATTGAAGGCGTGCAATATCACGAAGAAGAACTGTGATATGGGTGAGTTTTTTTTCATTTCAATGTTAAATGAAATTGACGTAAATATTTTTACCATGCAAAGAAAGACATTTTTTCAGTTGCAAAGGCTTTTCTGAAATTTTTTTTGAATAAAAAAATGTGAAATATAGAGCCTTTCATATAATATATTATTATAATATATATGATTCAGGACTGCAAGATCCCGTTATCAAAATGGCAGAGGAATGCAGGAGGAGGCGGTCTAAACCGATACGGGACAAATGCAGGGGTCAGGGGAAGATCAGGCAATGGGTTCAGTCAGCGCGGAATGAACGGCATCGGCCATTTCTTTGATCAGGGAGGTGTT
>PLXD01000249.1 GCA_003151295.1 Chitinophagaceae bacterium
CCCGCCAGGGCGTGCCAGCACATACCCTTTCCACTTCCAAGATGGATTCCGAAAAGTACTATCACACCCAGGGCGACGAGATCGGCACCCTCGACATGAAAAATATGGCTGAGATCATCAAGGCCATTGCGATCAGCTCCGCCAGCATCATCGCCGGCAAGGACACTCCCACCCGCGTCGATACCAGCCGGTTGAGATAGCGTTGATCGATCCGGGATTACCGGCATTTAATTTTCATAGCTCCTGAGAGCAGCGGTATCACCCAGCTCGAGAAGTACTTTTTTCAACCCTTCTATATTCAGTTGAAGACCCGTCTCGGCATCCGGGGCAAAGTCTTCGTTAATAATCCCTATCGGGCCCCTGTAAGGACTGTTTTTCACGATGGCGATCATCTTTTCTTCTATATTGCCTTGCCCCACAGGTACTACGACGGCTGGATAGCCGCCTTTCATCCCCGTTATATTCAGCGCATATAGGTGGGGTAATATTTTGGGGAAAAAATCCGGGAACCGCCCGATTTGTTCTTCGGCATGACTGAAATTGTATACCATGCCGATATTCGGTCTTTTCAAATATTCCATAATGGCTAGTTGGTTCTCAGGCTCCCCAAACCAACCGCCATGATTATACAACCCGAGGGAGCAACCTGCTTTCTCCAGTTCCGAAGCCACATAGGCTATGGGCACGGCAATCGATCTGACCTTGTCTTCCTGGCCCAGGCTGTCAAAATCCCGGTCAGGAACAAACATGCACCAGAGCTGGGTCCTGACTTTATGCCGTTTTAACAGATTCAATATAATAGCCAGGTTTTTATCTTTTTCCGGGTGGAAACCGGACATGAACCAGAAGCCCTGTAATTGAATGTGATGCCTTTCCAGGGCTTCAATCTCCCTGTCGAAATAGGCGATATGCTCTTCCCGCCAGTCATAGGCCAGTTTCGTGATCCCCAGACGGTTTAACATCGCGGCCCGCTCTTCGGGCCCTCTCCTTTTGGAATCGAAAGGCACAATGCACCAGGCCACCAGGTTGGGCTTTGAAAAGACATCGGTGGCGGGCTCCGTCTTTTGCGCCTCCCCCTGCACGGTCTTTAGCAGGGCTGTCATAAAAATTGCGCCGCTGAAAATTAAGGCCGTAGACTTGGTAAACTGCCTGGTAAAGATTCCTTTTCCCCGATTTTGTATCATAAGGTTCGCTATTTTTTTCTTATCGTTCTATTATCGCTGCCAGAGGATTTTTGGATTTTCCAGGACAAGCGCAGGTCGAAAGCCAGTGCTTCCAGGGAATCGAACTCTTCTATTTGCATCGATCGGGTACTGCAGATCGTGTTGCCGTATTGTGTAAGATCACTCATTATTTATAAGTTGTCGTTTTTCCAATGGCTTTATCGACAATGGTCTGCGCCTCGCAGAAAATTCGTTGTAAATGATCTTTTCCCAGGAAACTTTCCCCATAGATCTTATAAATATCTTCCGTCCCGGAAGGGCGTGCCGCAAACCACCCGTTGTCCGTGATAACTTTCAGGCCACCGATCGATGCGTTATTGCCGGGAGCTTTGGTCAGCATGCCGCGGATCGTCTCTCCAGCCAGTTTTTTTTGTTGAACTTTATCCGGGCTGAGCTGGGTCAGTAGCTTTTTTTGCTGGGGCGTAGCTGTCGTGTCGATTCGATCGTAAACAGGATCCCCGAATTGCCGGGTGAGGTCCCGGTAGATCTCTCCGGGATCGCGTCCCATCCTTACCGTGATCTCAGCGGCGAGTAGGGATGGGATGAATCCATCTTTATCTGTTGTCCAGACCGATCCGTCGCGGCGTAGAAAAGCGGCGCCTGCGCTTTCCTCTCCGACAAAACCGAGCGACCCATCCAGCAGGCCGTCGACGAACCATTTGAAACCCACCGGAACTTCCTGCAACTTTCTCCCCAGATGGGCGGTCACCCGGTCGATTAGTTGACTGCTGACCACGGTCTTTCCGACAGCCGCATCGTTTCGCCATCCCGGCCTATGCGCGAACAGGTAGTTGATAGCCACGCAGAGGTAGTGATTCGGAGCAAGCAGGCCCGCTCCGGGAGTGACAATCCCATGTCGGTCGTGATCCGTATCACAGGCCATTGCAATGTCGAACTGATCTTTGCGGTCGATCAGGCTCTTCATGGCATAAGGAGAAGAAGGATCCATCCGGATCTTACCATCGTGGTCAACGGTCATGAACCGGAAGGTGGGATCAACATCTTTATTGATTACCGTTAGGTTTAATTTATAGCGGTCTGCGATCGGCTGCCAGTAATGTACGCCGGCGCCTCCCAGCGGGTCCACACCGATCCGGATATTTCCTCCCCGGATAAGGTCCATATCCAGGACATTACCCAGGTCGCCGATATAAGCCTGCAGGTAGTCATGCCGATGCGTGGTGGAGGCCTTGATGGCCCTTTCGAAGGGGACCCTTTTTATACCCCGCAAAGAGGTGCCCCCGGGAAAGCCTTCTAAAAAGCCGTTGGCAGTCGCCTCGATCCATTGGGTGATGACAGGTTCCGCCGGTCCCCCCTTGGTCGGGTTGTATTTGAATCCGCCGTCGGTGGGCGGATTATGGGAAGGGGTGATGATGATTCCGTCGGCAAGTCCTGTTTTGCGGCCCCGGTTGTATTGAAGGATCGCATGAGAAATGGCCGGGGTGGGCGTGTACTCACCATTCCCGGCAATCATCACTTCCACACCGTTGGCTACCAGCACTTCAAGCGCCGTTGCATGGGCCGGTGTGGATAACGCATGGGTATCCATGCCCAGGAACAGGGGGCCTTCTATCTTTTGCTGTTTCCGGTAAAGGCAAATGGCCTGGGTGATGGCAAGAATATGTGATTCGTTGAAAGAGCATTGAAGGGAGGAGCCCCGATGTCCCGAGGTTCCGAAAGCGATCCGCTGCTCCGGAATCGATGCATCGGGGACGCCTGTATAATAGGCGGTAACAACGGAAGGTATATTGATCAGCATCGACGGTTCCGGCAATTTCCCGGCAAAAGGACTTAGCTCCATGAGAGAATATTTATAGTGTTCAAAATTTCATTCATCGCGTTCAAGATTACCGGCATGGCAATTCCATTATTTGTAGTTCATCTTATTTGGGTAACCGGAATGGTAAATATGCGGGAATCCGTTGTAAGAATTATCACTTAACCGGCATTGAGATCGTGTAGGTTGGCGTTATTTCGGAGAGTAGGGAAGATCGGAAAGTAATTTACATCATTCGTGTGTTAATGCCATTTCTTTTGTATAGAATTTCCCCCGCGGACGTCAATGTTAATTTTCAGATAATACGGTAGTGCAAATCATGATTAAACGAACTTCATTACATAAACTTCCCCAGGACCTTTCCCATCGCTTCCGCAATCTGGTCGTTATACAAATTGCCGAGGCTTCCCTCATGCGTATGATGCAGGCCTTTTGAATAATCATACCGGAAATCCCCCTTATCGATCAGGTTGCCGACCTGCTTATAGGCTTCCCGGAATGGCACTCCCTGGTTGACCAGTTCATTCACCGCTTCCACGCTGAACAGGTGTCTGTATTTTTCATCCCGGAGGATATCCGCCTTTACGGTCATATGGGAAAGCATCAGCCGGGTCATTTGCAGGCAGGCCTTTAGCTCTTCGATGGCCGGGAAAAGGATCTCCTTTGTCAATTGCAGGTCGCGGTGATAGCCCGAGGGCAGGTTGTTGATGAGAAGGGTGAGCTCATTGGGGGTGGCCTGGATGCGATTGCATTTGGCACGGATGAGCTCGAATACATCGGGGTTCTTTTTATGCGGCATGATGCTGCTGCCGGTCGTCAGTTCGGATGGGAAAGAAATGAACCCGAAATTCTGGTTGATATACAAGCAACAATCCATCGCTAATTTACTCAGGGTCCCTGCGATCGTGGCGAGACCGGTGGAAACGATCTTCTCTGTCTTTCCCCGGCTCATCTGCGCATAGGCGGAATTGTAGTTCATGGATCCGAAATGCAGGAGCTCCGTGGTCAGGGTCCGGTTCAGGGGGAAGGAAGAACCATAGCCTGCGCCACTGCCCAGGGGATTCTTATTGGTTACCTGCCAGGAAGCCGCCAGCACCTCCAGGTCATCGACCAGGCTTTCGGCATATGCACCCAACCAGAGCCCGAAAGAAGAGGGCATGGCAATCTGAAGGTGCGTGTATCCGGGTAATAACTGCTCTTTATATTGTTCGCTAAGGCTGATCAACAGGTCGAATAATTGCTTCACCTCTTCCTTCGTCTTTTGTATCTCGGCCCGCAGGTATAATTTAATATCGACCGCGACCTGGTCATTGCGGCTCCGTCCGCTATGGATCTTCTTACCGGCTTCGCCAATCCTTTGCGTCAATAGCCACTCTACCTGTGAATGGACATCTTCTATATCTTTCTCAATGGCGAAATGACCGGCCCGGATTTCCTGCAGGATATGATGCAGTTCTCCATGGATCACCACCCTATCTTCAGGACTCAGCAATCCCACTTTTTCCAGCATTTCCGTATGTGCGAGGGAACCGAGCACATCGTATTCGGCGAGCAACACATCGAATTCCTTATCGCGCCCGACAGTGAAGGCTTCCACCCGTTGTGAGGGGCTCGTGTTTTCTTTACTCCAAAGTTTATTGTTTGCACTCATATTCTTCAGTTTAGCGATGTGTAGGAAACCTTCGCCATTGGCAGTCCTATTGATTTTTTTTAAAAAGTGGCTCCAATAAATTTACATACCCCGTGATCCCTTCTCCGAGTTCATGAAGATAGAGATATTCGTCGGCAGTATGGCTCCTGGCAGAGTCCCCGGGCCCTGTTTTGAGGGTGGGGAAGGGCATCAGGGCCTTATCGGAAGTGGTGGGAGAACCATAACAGATCCTGCCCAGCCGGAGGCCGGACTGAACAACGGGATGCTCGCGGGAGATGGAGGAGGAACGCATGCGCAGACTCCTGGGCTCGATAGTAATACCGGCCGGCATATGCTCCCGAATGAGCTGCAGGATCTCTTCAAAAGTATATAGCTCATTGACTCGGGTATCCACCACAAAACTGCATTGGGAGGGAACCACATTATGCGCCTTATTATCTGTCTGGATGACCGTCACGCTCATTTTTACCGGCCCCAGCAGGTCGGATACCTTCGGAAAACTGTACTCGCGGAACCACCCGATAGCCTCCATCGCCTTATAGATGGCATTATCCCCCTCTTCACGGGCGGCATGCCCGGCTTTGCCTTGCGCAAGGCCGTCTAACACCAGCAGTCCTTTTTCTGCAACAGCGAGTTGCATCTGCGTCGGCTCGCCAACGATGCCCCAATCGATCGGACCTATAAGCGGGAGGAGCTTTTCGATGCCCTGATACCCCGAGATCTCTTCTTCGGCACTTGCCGCCAGCACGAGATTAAAGGGCAGGTCCGGTCGGTCGTAAAAATAAAGGAAAGTAGCGATCAGGGATACCAGGGATCCACCCGCATCATTGCTTCCCAACCCGTATAACCTGCCGTCTTTTTCAAGCGGCTGGAATGGATCCAACGTATAGGCCTTATTGGGTTTTACGGTATCATGATGCGAATTCAACAGGATGGTCGGCCGGCCCGTGACATAATATTTGCTTTTTGCCCATATATTATTCATTACTCTTTCAGCCCGGATACCTTTCGACCGGAGATATTCTTCAATGAGAGTGGCCGTTTTATCCTCTTCCCTGCTGAAAGACGGAGTGGCGATAAGCTGTTTCAGCAGGCCCAGGGCTTCCGCCTGCAGCGTATATAGTAGTTCCTTACTCATGCACGATCGTTGTACCTGATTGTCCTTCGATTAATTGCCGTAAATGTTCCGCCTTTCCGATGATCACTTTCCCGACCCCGCTCTGCAGGGCGGCGAATGCATTATCCAGCTTGGGGATCATGCCTGCGAAGATCACCTGCTTTTCTTTTAATTCCTGGTAATAGACCGGATCGATCCGCCCTATCACGGAGCTGTCATCTTCCGCATCCATCAGGACCCCGCTCTTCTCAAAAGAATAGACCAGGCTGGTCTCAAATTTCTTACTCAACCCCTTGGCGATCTCCTGGGCGATGGTATCCGCATTGGTATTGAGTAACTGGCCTTTACGGTCATGGGTGATCGGTGCGAAGACCAGGGTCAGGCCCTGGTCCAGGAGACTGCCCAGCAATTCCGTATCAATGGTGTCCACCTCTCCAACATATCCATAGTCGATCGTGGCATGCGCTCTTTTATGGGCTTGTACCGCATTGCCATCTGCTCCGGTCAGGCCCAGCGCATTACAGCCCAAAGCCTGCAGCCTGGCTACGATATTTTTGTTGATGGTACCGGCATAGACCATGGTCACGATCTGTAGGGTAGCTGGGTCCGTGATCCTTCTCCCATCGACCAGTTGTTGTTCTACTCCCATCTGCTCCGCCAGCCGGGTTGCGAGCTTGCCGCCCCCATGCACCAATATTTTTTTTCCTTCGATCGAGGCGAACTCCTTCAGGAAGCTATCCAGTTTGGATTCCTCGTCTATGATATTTCCGCCGATCTTAATGACTAACAAAGATTCCATAAAAGGATTTATTGTTTTGATCTCAGTATCTCACTCAATACCGCCTGTGCCGCCCATACCCTGTTGGATGCTTCCTGCGTAACAATGCTGTTGGGGCTGTCCAGGACCTCGTCGCTCAGCTCCACATTCCGCCGTACCGGCAGACAGTGCATGACCTTTGCCTGACGGGTCTCCCTGAGTTTCTCTCCGGTAAGCATCCATTCCGGGTCATTGCAATAGATCTTGCCATAGTCGGTATAGGTGCTCCAGTTCTTTACATATACAAAATCGGCATCTTTCAAGGCCTCATCCTGGTTATGTGTGATGCTTGCTCCCTTTGTGAATTTTTCGTCCAGTTCATAATCCTCCGGGTGCGTGATGACGAAATCGGCTTCTCCACAGGCATTGAT
>PLXD01000048.1 GCA_003151295.1 Chitinophagaceae bacterium
GACCGCAATAAACGAAATATACCGGGTGAAGTATTGGAGACGATCATCAATGGATCCCAGGAGTTCTTTGAAGAACTGAGGGGTTTTGGCGTCAATATTCAATACCTGGGCGGTGAAACGGCCGATGTGGGGGATGTAGTCCGAACGATTGCCGTAAACGGTACGATGGCGGCACGCTGGGAAAAGAACAAGCTGATCACCAATGACAAGATACGACCGGGCAATGTGATCGTCGGTCTGGCGAGTGCGTNNGCGGGATCGGCAGCAACGGTCTGACGAGCGCACGCCATGATATGCTGCAAAAGACTTATGGCGCCCGATTCCATGAATCCTTCGATACGACCCTCGATGACCATGTTGTATATATCGGTCCTCATCAGTTAACGGATACCGTAGAGCCTGCTTTGTTAGACCCTGCGGATCATTCACCCCTCAACATCGGTCAATTGTTGCTAAGCCCGACACGCACTTATGCGCCTGTCGTAAAGGTCCTGTTGGAAAAATATTTCGATCAGATCGATGGGCTCATACACTGCAGCGGGGGCGGCCAGACAAAATGCATGAAATACCTGCCGGGCGATTTCCGGATCGTAAAGGATAACCTGTTCGAACCGCCGCTTATTTTCAAGCTGATCCAGGAGTCTTCGGGATCCGACGACCGTGAGATGTACCAGGTCTTCAATATGGGTCATCGCCTGGAGATTTTTACGGAGATTGAAACTGCACCTGAGATGATCCGGGTAGCGGAGAGCTTCGGCATTGCCGCAAAAATAATCGGCAGGGTGGAAGCGTCAGACAAAAAGGAACTCGTTCTCACCGCGGGAGCTCAAAAAATCGTTTATTGAGCGGAGAGCTGCCACCTAAGCATACTTTTACACGCTGGGCTGAATCGAGATGAATCTGCTGCTTCTGTTTCGATGGGGAGCCGCGTCAAGGTCAAAGGCGATCCGAAACAAGATTCGGCAAAAGCGTTTGCCAAAATCCTTGACCATGTCGATTATATATATGCTGAGCTCGATGGAGATCACCCCATAGCTATAAAAGGTCAAGAGGAGCGGTGTCTGCAAAGAGACTTTTTTGGGTATTAGACATATTATAATTATCTTCCTACGACTAACCCAAACTAGAAATCGGAATGAAATACGGTTCCCATGTTTTTCTTGTCCTGCTTATCCTGGCATTGATAGGTATTGGAGCTGCGTTCCGCCCAAGAGCCACCGAACACGGTGCTACAGAAATCGAAACCACGATAGGGTGCGGCCCCATCACGATCGAGCCATTGCCAGACGCAAACGGCAGATTCCTTCCTGCCTTGCCTGGCCTGGGCAATCACACCTACCGGATCTCCACGGAAAAGGACAGCGCCCGGCTATTTTTCGATCAGGGTCTTAATCTTTATTACAGCTATCATCTTCAGGAGGCGTTGGCCTCCTTCAGGGAAGCGGCACGTTTCGACTCTGCCGCCGCCATGACCTATTGGGGACAGGCGCTGTCAATGGGGCCATATTATAATTCCTATAGTTACAAAATGCGGTCAGCCGTTCCCGCAGCCCTCGCGGCCATGAACCGCAATCGTTCCACTGCCACGGAAAAGGAAAAGGGACTGATCGATGCCCTGCAACAAAGATATTCGTCGGACTTCACGAATGCCGACCGCAGCCATTTGGACAGTGCTTATGCAAAGGAAATGTCAACCCTTGTTGCCAAATATCCGGCAGACAACGATATCAAAGCATTGTATATAGATGCCGTGATGTTGCAACACAAATGGGATTTTTGGCACACTGACTGGACGCCAAAACAATGGACGCCGGAGCTTGTCGCATTATGCGAAGCGATCCTCAAAAAAGAACCGCATCATCCCGCAGCATTGCACTATTATATCCATCTGACGGAGGCATCCGGGGACCCGGAACTTGCCTTGGCAAGTGCGGATATCCTTAAGAACGATATGCCCGGCGCTGGACATATGGTGCACATGGCCACCCATATGTATCAAAGGAACGGTCTTTTTGTTCAGGGAGTGACGTTCAATGAGAACGCCAATACGGCATATAACCTGGAGGACTCCCTGGCGCCGGCGCTTGGCCTTGGCAGGAACAATGTCGTTCATGTCTTTGCCGTTCAATCCTATTGCGCCATGAGTGCCGGAATATATAAAAAGGGTATGCCGATCTATATACGTACCCGGGACCGGTTAGTCGCGGCCAAGCCGGTTTTTGAAAAAGAGCCATATTCTCAGTTTATATATATGTTCCCTGTGATGGCCCTGGTGAGGCTTGGAAAATGGGACGAGATCATCCACGCTTCTATGCCCGATCATCAATGGAAATATGCGACGATACTAGCTCACTTCGCAAGGGGAATGGCAAATGTTCATCATACTGACCTCCGGGCAGCGACTGCGGACCTTGATAGCCTCCAAATAAATCTTTCAGATAGCCTGCTGGGAGTTCGCATGATGCCCTTCGATAAACCTTCCCAATGTGGCAGCATTGCCGCGGGGATCCTCCGGGGAGAAATTCTTTTTGCGGAAGGCAAGCAGGACGAGGCAGTCAATTCGCTCACCAAGGCAGTAGAAGAAGAGGATGCGCTGATCTATCGCGAACCACAGCAATGGCTTATCCCTGTCCGGCAATACCTTGGAGTCGTCCTGTTAAAAATGCGTGAGCCCGCGGTAGCGGAGAAAGTATACCGGGCAGACCTGTTCCGAAATCCCGGCAATGGCTGGTCCCTGCTGGGGCTATATCAATGTCTGTTAGCGCAGCGGAAGTTAGCAGAAGCAAAAAACGTCAAAACGAAATACCTCAACGCATTTGCCTTTTGTGATGTCAACCCGGTCTCTTCTGCATTTTAATGGCGTTAAACTACTGATATGATCTTCTGGGCTGATAAACTGCAGAAACTACTGCTTAGCATCCTGTACGCTGCCCTCATACCGGACGAAACCTTGCAGGATATCTCTGGCGATCTTCTCCTGGTTCTGCTCATTGCTGACAAAGGCCAGGTCTTTTGCATCATCGATGTTCCCACAAAGCAGGAGGATGGCCGGCATATCGGATTTCCGTAGCACCCAGATGCCCTCGTCTCTTTGTTTCAGATCATTTCCTGTTGCGGTATTGCCTTTCAACGCGTCGATCATCGCGGATCCAAACTGAACACACCGGGGATAATTGCGGTTGCCGGACGATACATAGATATTGAACCCGCTCAGATTATCGCCGCCGGCCGCATCCGTGTGGATGCTGACAAATAAGTCTGCCTTGTTTTTATTCGCCATTTCCGTCCGGTATCTCAGGGACTCTTTTATTGAGCTAGTGCCTCCGGCCAGCACGTCCTGCTCGCGTGTCATCAGCACATTGACATTATATTCCGCGCTGAGCTGTTTTACTTTTTTGGCAATCGCCAGATCGATGTTCTTCTCCTGGATGCCGTCTTTATTAACAGCCCCGGGATCGATGCCTCCGTGACCGGCATCAATGATGACGGTGACGAGACTGCGCAGGGGAATGACAGCAGCCGGGTGTTGAGGAGCCAGATGCTGGGGCGCCAACCGCGTTGCAAAAGCACAAAATAAAAGGAATAGCAGGGGGAGGGCCATCACCCGGGCGACAAGGCCGGGGCGGGTAGTTTTTAATCGGGTGATCATGGTAATACGACGTTTTATCGGTGAATGAAAAAATGGATGAAGGAGAGAGGAACGGGGGCGACCGATCATCTGCCAGACAAGCAACTCGGCATATTGGTAACGGTCGCTATGTGAATCACAGGAAATGGCATACCGGTCGGCCATGAATTCATGGATCGCCTTTATCTCCCGGTAAACCAGGTAAAAGACGGGATTGACCCAGAACAGGATCATCACCGGTTTCAGCAGCAGCAGGTCGAGGCTGTGTTTTTGCCGGATATGGTATAGCTCATGGCTGAACACTTGTTTACCGTGCGCGCTATCGAACTCCAGCTGTTCGTCCCAGAACATATTCCTGAGAAAGGAAAAGGGGGCGCCGGGTTCCCAGGTCATGAAGAAAGAGAACTCACCGACTCCGCG
>PLXD01000025.1 GCA_003151295.1 Chitinophagaceae bacterium
CCAGGGGCAAAGTGCATGATACTGCGGCTGTTATCCACGCCCTGCGGGACGGAAAGATCGCAGGGGCAGCCCTCGACGTGCTGGAGAATGAGAAGCTCGACACCTATACCCCCGAAGAGCGACAACAGCTTGAATGGCTGCTGGACCGGCCCGATACGGTGATCACCCCGCATATCGCCGGGTATAGCGATGAGGCATTTTACAAGATGGCCAAAGTAATACTGGAAAAGCTGGGTATTTAAGTTTCTTTTTCCAAAAAATTATATCTTTGTACAAATCATAAATAGTGCAATGCCTTAGGTTCACTGAGGCGTTGTATTTTTTTTCTTTTTAGTAAACGAAGAAAAAGGAGGAACTATGAGCGGTATCACCTATTTTACGAAAGATGCATTGGCTCATCTAAGGATAGAATTACAGCGTTTGAAGGCGGTGGAAAGGCCGGCGGCATCGAAAGCTATCGCGGAAGCACGCGAAAAAGGAGACCTTCGTGAAAATGCCGAGTACGATGCTGCAAAAGAAGCCCAGGGTCTGCTGGAGGCAAAAATAAATCAGTTGGAAGGGGAGCTCATAAATGCGCGTGTTATCGACGAAGGGACGATCGATACGAGTAAGGTCTCCATATTGACAAAAGTGACCGTCACCAATCTTACCAATAAGAAACAAGTCACTTATCACCTGGTCTCGGAAAAAGAGGCCGACCTTAAATTGGGTAAGATCTCCGTCACCTCCCCGATCGGCAAGGGCCTGCTCGGTAAACAGGTGGGAGAAGTGGCCGAAGTGCAGGTCCCCGCGGGTAAGTTACAATTCAAAGTTGAAAATATTACCATATAAGATTCCTTGTATGACACTGTTTTCGAAAATTATTTCCGGGGAAATTTCCAGCTACAAGATCGCAGAGAATAAAATGTTCTTCGCCTTCCTGGATATATTTCCCCTTCGGGAAGGGCATGTATTGGTAGTTCCCAAGATCGGGGTGGACCGTTTTTTCGATTTACCGGATGATTATTTACGGCAGATATTACTATTTGCCCGGCCGATTGCCCGGGCTATAGAAGCCGCTTTTCCCTGCAATCGTTGCGGACTGTCGGTTGTAGGGCTGGAAGTGCCGCATGCCCATTTGCACCTCGTTCCGATCGATGAGGTGGATGATTTGAATTTTACCCGAGGCAAGATCAAACTGACACCGGCACAATTAAAGGAGGACCAGGAAAAAATACTGCTTCACCTGACCTGACCTGCTGTCTTCCGAAGCATTATTAATTTCTGAATCATGATTGCAGGACTGGGAATCGATATAATAGAAGTTGACCGTGTAGCTACAAAGATCGGCAAAGAGTCCGGTTTCAGGGAACTTGTGTTTTCGAAAAACGAGATCGATTATTGCGAAACGAAAACGAATAAATTTGAGCATTATGCCGCCCGTTTTGCCGCAAAAGAAGCTTTTTTCAAAGCTATAGGAACGGGCTGGAAGGAAGGAACATCCTTTAATGAGATTGAGATAAAAAATGACGACACCGGGAAACCGGAACTGGTCCTGTTGGGTGCAACCCAAAAATCAATGCTCGAATGGGGGGTCATTACCATTTCGCTCTCTTTGTCGCATCTTAAAACCATAGCGTCAGCAGTAGTAATTATAGAAAAATAATTATGAATTCTACAAAATCAGCATTTCAATCGATCGATGAATCCAGGAACATTCAGGGACAAAAACTGCAGGAACTGTTAACATACCTTAGCCGGCACTCTCCTTTTTACCGGGAACTATTCGCAAGACATCAGATCGATATAAGAACAATCAGGACTCCCGGTGATATTTCCCACCTTCCCACCACGGGCAAAGAAGACCTGCAGCGGTACAACGAGGAGTTCTTGTGTGTACACCGGGATAAGATCATAGAATATGCTTCTACTTCGGGAACATTAGGCAGCCCGGTCACGATTGCCCTTACGGAGAATGACCTGGACAGGCTGGCCTATAATGAATATAATTCTTTTGTATTGGCTGACGGTTCTGCGGGAACTATTTACCAATTAATGCTTACGCTCGACAGGCAATTTATGGCAGGGATAGCCTATCACTGCGGCTTACGTAAATTAGGAGCAGGTATCATCCGTCTTGGGCCGGGAGTGCCTTCGCTGCAATGGGAAACTATACAGCGCCTTAAACCTACCGCCATAGTAGCCGTTCCGTCGTTTATTCTCAAGCTGATAAAATTTGCGAATGACAATCATATCGATCTAAACAAATCGTCTGTTAAAAAAGCTGTTTGTATTGGTGAAAATATTCGCAATACTGATTTTTCCTATAATATATTGGGTAAAAAAATAACCGACGCCTGGAATATCCGCTTGTACTCCACCTATGCTTCCACTGAAATGCAAACCGCATTTACCGAATGCCGTGAAGGCCGGGGCGGCCACCTGCAGCCTGATTTGGTGATTGTTGAACTGCTTGATGAAAATAACCGGCCAGTATCATCCAATATTCCGGGCGAGGTAACCATTACCACGCTGGGTGTTGAAGGTATGCCCTTGCTGCGTTACAAAACAGGGGACATCTGCATGTATTTTGATGAGCCCTGTGCATGCGGCCGTAAAAGCTTAAGGTTGTCGCCCATTATCGGCCGTAAAAAGCAAATGATCAAATTTAAGGGCACCACGCTTTATCCGCCTGCTCTTTTTGATTTGCTGAATGAAATGGAGGAGGTACTTGATTTTGTGGTGGATGTATATTCGAATGAAATTGGCATGGACGAAGTTTTAATTCACATTTTGCCTGCCGATGATAGTAAAGCCTGCGATAACAGGATAAGAGCGTATCTGCAGGCCCGGTTGCGTGTAAGTCCGCATGTTAATTATATCACTTTAGAAGAAATGCAAAAAATGCAGGTGCAGGAAGCAAGCCGGAAAGTGGTTAAATTTATTGACAGGCGCGTCTAATTGTCTGAACCCGAATTTTTAGAATTAAAGAATTATCAGAATTCTAGTTTAACGGTTAAATACCAGGATGGAAAAAATAAAATTCATGCAATTCCTTAATTCTAAAAATTCGGGTTCAGACAA
>PLXD01000530.1 GCA_003151295.1 Chitinophagaceae bacterium
GGAGGGGGGTTGCGGCTGTGACGGGGACTGGGGATGGGAAAAAACGGGTAAAAAACCAACAAAAAGCAAGAGCGTCAGCACAAAAGATTTCTTCATACCTGGAGACTTAAAAGGCCTTACGATTATTCGCAGTAAATTGCACCCACAAATTAAGATAGAATTGCCAGACATCATTCATTTATTGCCCGATAATATCGCCAACCAGATCGCCGCCGGTGAAGTCATTCAACGTCCGGCCAGCGCCGTGAAGGAGTTGCTGGAGAATGCCGTGGATGCAGGCGCTACCGAAATCCGGCTCTTCATAGCAGATGCGGGAAAGGCGCTGATCCAGGTCATCGATAACGGGAAAGGCATGAGCGAGACGGATGCCCGCATGGCATTCGAACGGCATGCGACTTCCAAAATCAGGGATATTAATGACCTTTTTCATATCCGCACCATGGGTTTCCGCGGGGAAGCCCTGGCTTCCATCGCGGCAGTGGCGATGGTTGAGCTAAAGACGAGGAAAGCGGAAGAAGAATTGGGCACCTTCCTGGAGATCGCCAACAGCCAGGTCCTCAAACAGGAACCCATAGCCTGCCAGGCAGGTAGCAACGTCTCCATGAAGAACCTGTTCTTCAATATACCGGCGCGCAGGAACTTCCTCAAGAGCAATGCAGCGGAACTGCGGCATATCGTGGACGAATTTATCCGGGTGGCGCTGGCATTTCCGGAAATTTTCTTCTCCCTGTCCAGCAACGGTCAGGAAATGATGCACCTCGAAAAAGGCAGCCTCAAACAAAGGATCCTGCAGGCCCTGGGCAGCAACCACAATACAAAACTGGTCTCCGTTCAGGAGAATACCGACTATCTGAATATCTATGGTTTTGTCGGAAAACCCGAAACCGCCAAAAAAACAAGAGGAGACCAGTATTTCTTCGTGAACAACCGGTTCATCCGAAGCGCTTATCTCAACCACGCCGTGATGAACGCCTACCAGGAGATGATCCCCCGTGACAGCTTCCCGCTTTATTGCCTGTTCATCGACCTGGATCCCTCACAGATCGATATCAATGTGCACCCTACCAAACAGGAGATCAAATTTGAAGACGAAAAGATCATCTATGCCTTCGTTCAGGCGGCCGTAAAGCATGCGCTCGCCCAATTCAGCATCACCCCCACCCTGGATTTCGACCTCGACCCACTGATCCAGAGGCTGGAGGCAGTTAGCCAGCCGCTCACCGAAGAGAAAAAAGCAGCCATCGCTTCTTCTTCCTTATATCAGACGTTTACGAAAAAGAATCAGGCTCATTTTATAGAGACGAACGAGACGGCAAATAATAATCGCCGCGATCCCGGTAATTACGATCCCAATAACGATAACAGCGATCCCGGTAATGGCAATTTGATCAGGCTGCAAGACCACCTGGAGAGCAGGGCGGGACAAGGGTCCGGGCAAGACTGGGAAGCCTTGCAATACACGATCGGAGGCTCCGACATGCCGGCGGCGAGTACCGCCCATAAGACTCTGCCTGTTGAGGGAGCTGCACTTAGTCAAATGCTGAACACCTATATCATTACTCCCACAAACCGGGGGCTCATGATGATCAACCAGCAAGCCGCGCATGAACGTATCCTTTATGAGCAATATTCCGCTGCGGCAGCAGGGAAAGCCATTCCCAGCCAGCAGAGCCTATTCCCCGTCACCCTGCAGCTCGCAACACAGGACGCCATTCTCCTGACGGAATTGCTGATGGACCTGCATTCCCTGGGCTACCTGGTTGAACCTTTCGGCAAAGACAGTTTTGTCATCCAGGGTACACCGGCCGGCATGGGCCCCGGCAATGAAAGAGCCGCCCTTGAAGACCTGCTGGAACAATTCAAAAACTTCAGCAGCGAACTCAAATTCTCCAAACGTGAAAAACTGATCCGCTCCCTGGCAAGGCAACACGCCATCAAAACGGGTAGCGCATTGGATGAAATGGAAATGAGGAGCCTCATCACCGGGTTATTCGACTGCGCACAGCCTAATATCACCCCGGGTGGTGACCCGACCTATATCGAGTTCAGAAAGGATTACCTGCAAAAACTCTTCACCAAATGATTCAGGAACGAAACTCCGACGAAGTTCGTGAGAAGCAAAGGTTTTGTAAATGATGTGGAATCAGGTGTTATCTGCCGTTATACGATACATGGGATCACGGTTGATGTAATGCCGACATCTGAGAATATATTGGGGTTTTCGAACAAATGGTATCCCGAAGCATATGCCAACTCAATATTGGTCACACTGGACAAAGGACCGTCTATCCGCATTATAAAAATGCTTCAAGGGAATAAAAGCTACCAGGACGGATACAAGATCGCTTTCCCTCCATCGGTAGAGGAATACTCCAACGCATCCTTTAGTTGCGAAAAATCAAACTTGCGGCCAATCTTGGTTTTAAATTGCGGCCGGTCGAAGAGCTTGCCCAGTTCAACCAATACTTCATTCAAGAGTTGAGGGTCTTGAACGGTTTTGCTCATAAAATTGCCAAACCCCTTTACATCTGGCATTCTGATAGAAGTGGGAGGGAAATCAAAGGATGCGAAACAAGTCGAGGCAGCCGATTCATATCTTATGGCAGCCGATGATATAGAAATAGGATTTGGAACAAAGGCTCCGCTGTGGCTATTTGGATTTTTATATTGACATGATATCGAACTTTACAGTGCCGGTTTCATTTTGGCGGGTTTTATTTATATACACTGAAGTTCGTGACCCCGTCAGGATTATCTCAACTCCTCAGTACTTTTCCCGGATCCTGCGTAACAGGCGCTCCATATCCCTGCGGATCGCCACGCCATTGCCCCGGTGATTATTAATAAGTATCGAAAAGATCAGCAGGCGGCCCTTCTTCGTAATGAGATACCCGCTAAGGGCAATGACGCCGGTCAGGCTACCCGTCTTGGCGAAGATATAGCCGCTCTCCTCTTTGTAATAGTTGTGCAAGGTGCCGACACCTCCTGTCGCAAGAAGGCGCTTCATCCTCTCCAGGCCGAAATCATGCTGCAGTTTATTCAGGAGCCATACCAGGTCCCGGGGAGTGAAAAGATTATTACGACTCAGCCCGCTCCCGTCCATCCACGAGGGCTTACCAGGAAGTTCTTTGAGATCCCCGCTTAACAGGGTATCGATCATCGCCTCATCGTTCATGATTCCGAGGCGTTCATTGGCTGCCATCAGTCAGGTCTGTTCGGCAAAAAAATTGTCGCTGTTATGCATCATGGGGCTGAATAGGGAATCCACGGGCCGGGAATGAACCATCCGAAACCGGGATCCGGCCGGTAGAGGCACCGGCCCCGGCCTGATAAAGACTGTTCTTCCGACGGTATCTTTCAGCAGGAGCGCAGCGGACTGTAGGCCATTTGTAATAAAAGGGACGTCCTGCTCTTTGTATTTTTCAACACCCCCGGTGATCGCGAAAATATTCTTATCCCATTGTCTTTGCACAAAAAAGGGTTTGCGGCCGGTATCCGTGGTGAATCGTACTTCCCAATCGACTTCGGGGATCGAATAGAAAGAAGGCGAGGAATCGAAGCTGGAGTCCTGTTTCTCCTCCTTTTGTATCGCCTGGACCCAACGGATCGTATTTCCGTAGACAGGCAAAGGGCTACGTTCGGCCATA
>PLXD01000586.1 GCA_003151295.1 Chitinophagaceae bacterium
TCCAGCCCATCATCCATTTCATACCGAACCCCAGGCCGCCGGCAAAAGTAGGTCTGCTGACGCCGGGCCAGTCGGTGGCCTCTTCCGCAATGGTCTGCGTATCGGGGAAATCCCGGAATATCGTCTCGTTCAGGTCCTTGATGAAGGCAATCGCTTCCAGGTTGCCGTCTCCTCCATATTCATTGGGCTCCCACCCGCCTTCCTGGCGTGAATAATTCAATTTCAGCAAAGAGCTCACGGCGTCCACCCGCATGCCGTCCGCATGGAAGCGGTCCAGCCAGAAACGGGCATTGCTGATCAGGAAGGATTTCACTTCGCCGCGTTTGTAATTAAATATGTAGCTGTTCCAATCGGGATGAAATCCCTTCCGCATATCGGCATATTCATACGTATTGGCCCCATCGAACTGGAACAGGCCATGCGCATCATATGGAAAATGGGAAGGCACCCAGTCCAGCAGAACGCCTATCCCTTCCAGGTGAAAAGCGTTTACCAGGCTCATAAATCCTTGCGGATCGCCAAAANNTTTCCTTAACATAAGGCACCAGCCGTTCCCGGATCTGGTCATAACTGTTATAGATCTCTTCGTCATCCTTGTCAGGCCGCATCCAGCTGGCCAGGTGTACTTCGTACACGCTCCAAGGGGCCTGGAGGGAATTGTGTGGGGCCCTTTTCTCCATCCACTCACTATCTTTCCATTCATAATCGAGTTCCCAGGTGATGGAAGCGGTATAAGGGCGCTTCTCCCAGAAATTAGCATAGGGATCTCCTTTATCAATTTTCATTCCTTCAAACCCATGAATATGATATTTATAGGCTTCCCCCTTAGCTACACCGGGGATAAACCCTTCCCAGATACCGGATTTTTCGAGCCTCACGAATAAGGGATGTGCCTCTGTGTCCCATTCGTTGAAATGACCTATTACGGATACATAGGTGGCGTTGGGCGCCCATACTGCAAAATAATAGCCCGTTCTCCCCAATACTTCTGCCGGATGCGAACCAAACATATCGTATAAACGATAATGTGTACCTTGTTGAAAATTAGTAATATCCTCGTCCGTGAACAATGAATAATTCCATACCGGCTGGGTCGAATCTACAAAATAGATCTCCTCATAACGTCTTTGAATAGGCTTGCTCACAGTGTGTTTTTTTATCGGCCAAAAATTTTTCGGTCTGTTTTATGGATTGATTGGAAAGCTGACTCTTATAAAAGGATTCCTATAGACGTCCCGGGAATTCCTTTAACGTAAAATTAAGAGTTAGGAATTGGATATCCATTCTTTTTTCGGTAATCTTTGAAGGTTCCGGAAAGGGACCTACTCTCACTCTGATAAGAAGCAACCGAACTAAATAAGGATAGACCTAAAACCACCATCAGCCTGATGCAAAGACTAACTGCCTTGTTGCTTATCTGCTATTTTTCAACAATGACCGCCTCATTTGCCCAATCAGATTCCTCCGGTAAACCAAGACCCGTCAATCAACCCGGACCCGTTAAACAAACCGGACCTATTTCCGGGTCGGGATCCATCCGGGGAAAGATAGCAGATACCAGCGAGAAAAAATCCCTTCACAATGCATCGGTCATCCTGCTGAGAAAATCAGACTCCTTGATCGTGAAATTCGGACGCAGCGACCCGTCAGGCAACTTCCACCTGAATAAACTGCCAGCCGGCAAATTCCTGCTCCTCGTCACCTACCCTTCCTATGCAGATTATGTAGATGAACTGGATCTCAAAGATTCCGTCGGAATGGAACTTCCCCCCATAGGACTCGTGCTGAAAAGCAAGTTATTGCAAGAGGTAGTGATCAGCGGCAACAAGGGTGCGATCCATATTAAGGGAGACACGACCGAATTTGTAGCGGATAGTTTTCATACACAAGCCGGGGCGACAGTCGAGGATCTGCTGAAGAAATTACCCGGGATCCAGGTGGACAAGAACGGCAAGATCACCGCACAGGGAGAAACCGTACCGAAAGTGCTGGTAGACGGTGAAGAATTTTTTGGTGACGATCCCACCCTGGTCACCCAGAACCTCCGGGCCGATATGGTAGACAAGGTGCAGGTATACGATAAAAAAAGCGACCAGGCCGCCTTCACGGGGATCGACGACGGTCAAAAGACCAAGACGATCAACTTGAAACTGAAGGATAGCAAGAAGAACGGTTATTTCGGAAAGCTTTCCGCCGGCGAGGGAACGGATGGCTATTATGATTACCAGGCCATGCTCAATTACTTTAAAAAGAAGCTGAAGCTTTCCGCCTATGGCATTGTGTCCAACACGGGAAAGACAGGTCTGAACTGGCAGGAAAGGGATAATTACGGGCAAAGTCAGGCCAGCAATTATGACTTCGATCAAAACACGCAGGAGTTTTCTTATTCCGGATCGCAGCAGTCAAATGACCTGGAAAACTGGGACGGAAGATATGAAGGCCAGGGGTATCCTTCCGTAAAAACGGCCGGGGTCCATTACAACGACAAGTGGGACGATGAGCGGCAATCCGTCAATGGAAATTTCAGGACGATGCAACTCGATGTTAAGGGGGCGAGCACCACCAATTCAGAAAACATCCTGCCCGATACCCTCTATTACAATAATCAAAAGGAAACCTTTAATAGACAGATCGTACGCAATACGTTGGATGGCAGCGATGAAATGAAATTCGATTCCACCTCTTCCATCAAGATAAATGCAGACGGCGGCAATGATCACAAAACCACCCAAAACGGGTATACCTCGGAAGCGTTTGCCAGCGACAGCAGCCTGGTCAACCAGAACAACCGCACGATCTCCACGATCGGGGACAACCGCATCGTGAACAGCAATTTGCTGTGGCGCAAGAAGCTTCACAAAAAAGGGAGAACGATCTCCATCAATATCCGGGAAAATTACAACCACGATGTCTCTTCAGGCTATCTTTACTCCAACACCAATTTTTATACCGGGGGGCTATTTTCCCGCGATTCGCTCATCGATCAATATAAGAGTTATCATACTGAAAATGTGTTGCTCGACGCAAAAGCTACTTATACCGAGCCCTTATCGAATGTTTCTTATCTGATTGCCAATTATGGCGCCACGCTGAATAACAGCAACTCGAACAGGAGTTCTTTTAATAATTCCGGTGGCGGAAAATACAATATACTCGACTCCCTCTACAGTAATGACTACCGGTTTAACGTTTTCACGAATAAGGGAGGCCTCGCCTATAGCCTGATCAAGAAAAAATTTCGACTCAATGCCGGCAGCAATATCGGTTTCACCAGTTTCCATCAAACCGACCTCCATGCAGACACGACGGCCCAACGGAATTTCATCAACTGGTATCCGCAGGCCAACCTGACCTATTCTTTTACGAACCAAAGAAGGCTACAGTTCCGTTATAACGGTAATACGATCCAACCTACCCTGCAGCAAATCCAGCCGATCCTGACCAATGAGGATCCGTTGAACGTCACTATCGGTAACCCCGGCTTAAAACCTCAATTCCGGAACAGCATGAACATGAATTTTTCCGATTATAAGGTGTTGACACAGCGATACATCTACGGAAATATCGGGTATACTTTTACGCAAAATGCGATCAGCAACAATACCCGGTTCGATACGACAGGGAAACAGACTTCACAATCCATCAATGTGAACGGCAATCATTCCCTTTCGGGCAATATCGGCTATGATGTCAAATTGACCGGGCCCGATCTGCGCGTTGGCTTCAATGCTTATTTCAATCAAAGTAACAATGTGAGCGTTGTCAATAGCGTGCTCAACACCACTCATAGTGGCAATTATTCATTCGGGGTGAATCTGGGTAAATCCAAGGACAAGAAATACGAAATATGGCTTTCTGCTACCCCGACGTATACTGAAAGCAAGTCTTCGATCAACACCGGCACCACAACCCATTACTGGACCTGGCAGATAAGCCCGAACCTGGACCTTTTCCTGCCCCATAAATTCCAGTTTCACACGGATTGCGATGTCATTTTGCGGCAGAAAACAATCGCATTTAATACTAATAACAACGTGGCGCTGGTATATGCCTGGATCGGCAAGAAATTCATGAAGAACGACGCCCTGCTGATAAAAGTTGCTGCGAACGATCTGTTAAACCAGAATATCGGCTTTGGCAGGACTATAACCAGTAATTTTATATCCCAGAATACCTATAGCACGATTCAACGATATTTTATGCTGTCGGCAATATGGAATTTCGCCAAAGCCGGTACGCCGGCCCCGCGTCAATAACAATTGAAAAGAATATACACATGGTAGTATTTAAAAAACGGACACGCTATCCCCTGATGGGCCTGATTTGCTTGCTGTGTGTGTGCTGTAGCCTGCATGGGCGGGCTCAGAACACTGTCTTCCTGTCGGAAGGAAAAATCGAATTCGAAAGAAAGGTCAATCTCTATGCCCAATTGGATGATAATGAAGCATGGGCGGATTTCCAGAAAAAAATGATGCCCAAATTCAAGACAAGCTATTTCGACCTGGCATTTTCCGGGAATAAGACCCTTTACAAACCGGGGAGGGAAAACGATGATAACAATAAATTATGGGAGCAGCCGGCGGAAGAGAACGTCGTATTCGACGAACTCGACAAGACGCAAAGCGTAAGCCAGAAAAAAGTATTCGAGCAGCTATTCCTTGTACAGGACAGCCTGCGGACCATCAAATGGAAACTGACGGATGAGACCCGCGTGATAGCAGGTTTCAACTGCAGAAGGGCCAATGCCCTGATCATGGATTCGATCTATGTCGTCGCCTTTTATACCGATGAGATCACCACTCCCGGCGGCCCCGAATCTTTCACGGGCCTGCCGGGAATGATATTGGGAGTGGCCTTACCCCATCAGCATATCACCTGGTTTGCCACCAAAGTGCAGGCCATTGCCGTGAAAGAAGCAGCATTGAACCCACCGATGAAGGGGAAAAAGGTGAATAACAGTTCCCTCAAAAAAACCATG
>PLXD01000051.1 GCA_003151295.1 Chitinophagaceae bacterium
CCGACGCCATAGACAAGACAGGCACCCCCCTCCCCGACGAAACCATCGAAGCGGCTTTGAACAGCGACGCGATCCTCTTCGGAGCCATCGGCCATCCTAAATACGACAATGATCCTACCGCTAAAGTAAGACCCGAACAAGGCCTGCTCAAACTGCGGAAATCCCTGCAATTGTTCGCCAATATCCGCCCGGTCTCCACCTATCCGGCCTTACAGCATCTTTCGCCCCTGAAGGCCAAGATCCTGGAAGACGTGGATTTCGTGATTTTCCGGGAACTGACCGGCGGTATCTATTTCGGTAAAAAAGAACTGAACGCGGAAGGCACACAGGCCTCTGACGAATGTGTATACACCCGTGATGAGATCGAACGAATTACCCACCTGGCCTTCAAACAGGCGCAGCAAAGAAGAAAAAAACTGACGCTCGTAGATAAAGCCAACGTACTGGAAACATCCCGGCTCTGGAGAAAAGTGGTCCAGGAGATCGCCCCGCAATACGGAGATGTGGCCGTGGACTTCCTCTTCGTAGACAATGCGGCGATGCAATTAATTATTAACCCAACGCAGTTCGATGTGATCCTCACCGNNAACGCCGCCATGCAGATGGTGCTGCGACCCACGCAGTTCGATGTGATCCTCACCGAAAACATGTTCGGGGATATCCTCAGCGACGAAGCCAGCGTGATCAGCGGTTCGCTGGGACTGCTGCCCTCCGCCTCTATCGGCAAAGGAGCAGCGCTTTTTGAACCCATCCACGGTTCCTACCCCCAGGCGGCAGGCAAAGACATTGCCAACCCCCTGGGATCCATCCTGTCCGCCGCCATGCTGCTCGACCATTTCGGGTTGACTGCAGAAGCCGGCCGGATCAGGGAAGCAGTGAACTGGACCCTACAGAACGGATTCGTAACAAAGGATATCGATCCCATTAATTTTTATTTTACCACCACCGTCGGCGAACTCATCAGCGACTATGTCGGCGGTAAGATCCCGGGCGATATCCATAAGGAAAATATCGAATTGAGGAAGTCGACCATAATTTAGTCGCGAATGACGCGAATAATCGCTAATTAAATAGATCTTTGTATATTCAAAAGGCGGGCGTATATTCGTAGTACAATACGTTCCTCCATGTTGAAGCGCAGTCTAAATAATCTGATCACCAACCTCTCCATCATTATCGTGGTGGTGGTGGTGATTATTATTCCTGCAATTCAGGGAGGAGGGTGTTAAGTATAAAATAAACAAACAAAAATACTACGCGACCCGCCTCCCAGGAGGCGGGTCGCTTTTTTTAGCCCTCCATAAAACTAGTATATGGCATCTTATTATAACGAAAATACCATCCTCTACCTGAACGGGGAGTTTGTAAAAGCCTCGGAAGCAAAGACCGACCTCTATGGCCAGTCCCTCCACTATGGCTATGCCGTATTTGAAGGCATAAGATCCTACAGGAACGTGGAAGGACAGACTAAGATCTTCAAGGCCACCGAACATTTTGAGCGCCTGAAAAATTCGGCAAAGGCCCTGAACCTGCCCTATCCCTGGTCCACCGAAGAACTGATCGGCAGCACCTACCAGGTACTGGCGAAGAACAACCTGCAGGATGCCTATATACGTCCCCTGGTCTATGCGCCTGCCAACATGAGCTTTGCGCTGAATACCGAATCCCATATAGCCATCGAAGCATGGGAAATGGCGCCCTTCCTCGGTGATAAATTATTACGGGTGATGGTCTCCGGCTTTCAAAGACCCAATCCGAAAGGATTCAAAATAGAAGCAAAGGCCTCCGGTCACTATGTGAATTCCATACTGGCAAGCCAGGAAGCGAAAGCTGCAGGTTATGACGAAGCGCTGCTGACAGATATGAACGGATATGTGGCCGAAGGTCCCGGCGCGAACGTGTTCTTTGAGAAAGACGGCACATTGGTTACGCCCGCCACCGGCAATATCCTACCCGGCATCACCCGGGCTACCGTAATAGAGATCTGCCGGGAATTGGAGTTCCCCGTGGAAGAGAAGCTTTTCACAACGGCAGAACTTAAAGAGGCCGATACGGCATTCTTCTGCGGCACCGCGGCTGAAGTGATCGGATGGGAATCGCTGGACGGAACGCTTTTTAAGAAGAGATGGAATGGCTCCCTGGGTCAACAGATCCAGCTGGCTTATCAGAACAGGGTAATTGAAAGGCAACCCGAAGAAAAATGCATAGAATTGGAAAATGCATGACTTTAAATGCATAGAAAAATAAAAGAGCATCAATATTTTTAACCGCAATACAACAGCACAACAAACCACATCGGATGGAATTGAACAAGTACAGTAAGACACTCACACAAGACCCGACGCAACCCGCCGCACAAGCGATGTTGTATGGCATTGGACTGACAGACGAAGACCTGAAGAAAGCACAGGTAGGAGTAGTCAGCATGGGATACGATGGCAATACCTGCAATATGCACCTGAACGATCTTGCCAAACTGGTCAAACAAGGTGTCTGGGAAAAAGACCTCGTAGGCCTCATTTTTCATACAATAGGCGTAAGCGACGGGATGAGCAACGGCACCGACGGAATGCGCTATTCCCTTGTAAGCCGCGATCTGATCGCCGACTCCATCGAAGCTGTCTGCGGCGCCCAATATTACGATGGCCTGATCGCCTTACCCGGTTGCGATAAGAATATGCCCGGATCGATAATAGCCATGGGACGACTCGACCGCCCCTCCATCATGGTATACGGCGGAACGATCGCTCCCGGCCATTATAAAGGACAGGACCTGAATATCATTTCCTCCTTCGAAGCCCTCGGACAAAAGATCGCCGGTAAACTGGACGAAGCGGATTTTAAAGGCATCGTAATGAATTCCTGCCCCGGTGCAGGAGCCTGCGGAGGAATGTACACAGCCAATACCATGGCAGCCGCCATCGAAGCCCTGGGTATGAGCCTCCCCTACTCCTCTTCCAGCCCCGCCCACAGCGAAGAGAAAAAGAAAGAATGCCTGGCAGCCGGAGCGGCCATCCGCCTGCTGTTGGAAAAAGATATCAGGCCTTCGCATATCATGACCCGCAAGGCCTTCGAAAACGCCATCACCCTCATCATGGTCCTGGGTGGAAGCACCAATG
>PLXD01000364.1 GCA_003151295.1 Chitinophagaceae bacterium
GGTGGCGGGTAAGAACTTCGTAGAGAGCTGGGAGCTATCCACGACTTTTAGAATTGCTTCCTGCGGCTCGGGGTGCCCGTTGAAATACCCGCCCACCAGTCGACCATACCATCCCCAGTCATATTCCGCGTCGGAGGCCGCGTGGATGCCCGCATAGCCGCCGCCTGCCTGTATATAACGTTCAAAATCGACTTCCTGGTAGTTGTTCAACAGGTTGCCCGTCGTGCTTAAGAATACAATAGCCGAATACTTTTTTAAGCTATCCTCCTGGAACCAGGAAGCATCGGAAGTCGTATCCACGATAAAACCATTTTCGCTGCCAAGTTTGATGATTGCGGGTACCCCGGCGGCAATGCTTTCATGATGATATCCGGCGGTTTTTGTAAAAACCAATATGCGCGGGTTGCCCGAACGATTATTACAGCCAAACAAAAAGAGGCTTATCAAAAAGAGGTAACAAAATTGCCGGAAGTATTTCATCTCTGAAATCTAGCGATTTTTTATTTATATGCGTAACACAAACGTTTGTGCAAATTGTAAGTAGCCGGTTCAGGAATTCGGCCTCGTCTTTGTCTTCCAGCAGGTATTCGTCATTGCATCGTGGTTGCCTTCAATCGTAACGATATTGCGGGTTCGGATGGCTATCTATTGATTGTTAAATGCCTTTACGCAGGCTTTCGGCAAAATCATTTGGCAGGCGGCTGTCTTCTACGGCCCTGGCAGCCTTTTCTGTGTCATAGTCGAATCGAATAAACTCGACCCGGATGCTTTCTTTGTCGGTGATGCTGCTATTGTCATTGATGTGCAGCATGACATATCCACCCTGGGGATTTCCGTCTTTGGGCTTGCCTACGGACCCGATATTAATCGCATGGCGGTAATGGTCCTGGCCGTCTGTGCCGGAATTCAGGATACGGTGATAAGGTTTATGGGTATGACCGAAGCACATAATATCGGCATCGGCATCCTGCATGATGCGCAGCATACTTTTTTCCTCCCGATCCTCAAACAGGTATTCGTTGATCCTGCGCGGACTTCCATGTACAAGCAAAAGGTTCAGCTTGTCATGATTGAGCTGGAACTCTACTTTGATATGGGCAGGCAACGTGCGTAGATATTTTCTCTCTTCCTCCTTTACAACCTCATTGGTAAAAGAAATGGAAACGGCCCCATTCGCCTTTTCAATATCAGTCTTATAGGCGCAGCCGCAATCCTCACTTGTCCTGCCAACCCCAAAATCATAATTGCCGGCAATGGTAGGGATGCCTCTGCTGCGTATTGCATTAATCACTTCGTTCGGCCAGATATTATAGCCTACCAGGTCACCCAGGCAGTAGATAGCATCCGGCTTTTTTTCACCGACATTTTTAAAAAACGCTTCCAGTGCGGGTAAGTTCGCATGAATATCACTAAACAAAGCTATTTTCATTATCTTATATTTGGGATGTTAAAGAAATTTAGAATGACATTTTTTTCATCAGTTGGTAACCCGGCCTGCTCCGTTATAGTATTTTCGCTTCAACCAAAATGCTACATTTACCAGGGCTATTAAGGCCGGAACTTCTACTAAGGGGCCAATTACTCCGGCAAAAGCCTCCCCGGAGTTGATGCCGAACACTCCAATAGCGACGGCGATAGCCAACTCAAAATTGTTCCCGGCAGCGGTAAATGACAAAGCCGCATTTTGTGAATAATCTGCGCCCAATGATTTCCCAAAAAAGAAGGTTACCAGGAACATAATAGCAAAATAAATTACCAATGGTATAGCAATTCGTACAACGTCCAGCGGAATCGCTACAATCAATTGCCCTTTGAGGCTAAACATAGCAATGATGGTAAATAACAGGGCTAGTAAAGTGATAGGGCTGATAAATGGAATAAAAGTTACCTCATACCACTCTTTTCCTTTTACCCTCAGTAGGGTATAGCGCGTTAAAAAGCCTGCCAGGAAGGGGAGGCCCAGGTAAATCAATACGCTTTTGGCAATCTGGCCGATCCCGATATTGATCGCTAAACTTTTTAATCCGAAANNGTGATGAAGAACCAGGCATAGACGCTGTAGAACAAGACCTGGAAGATACTGTTGAAGGCCACCAGCCCGGCGGCGTACTCGGTGTTCCCCTTGGCCAGCTCGTTCCAGACGATCACCATGGCGATACACCGGGCAATGCCGATCATAATCAGTCCTACCATATATTCCGGCTTATCCCCCAAAAAGGTAATAGCCAGTATAAACATCAGCACCGGACCGATCACCCAATTCATGACCAGGGAAAGGGTCAATACCTTTGTGTTCTTAAATACCCTGCCTAATTCTTCGTATTTCACTTTTGCCAGCGGTGGATACATCATAAGGATTAGCCCTATCGCGATGGGTACATTTGTCGTGCCGGACTGAAAGGAATTGATAAAGCCGGCACTGCCTGGAATAAAGTAGCCAATGCCAACCCCTATTGCCATTGCCAGGAAGATCCATAGGGTTAAATAGGTATCGAGAAAACTTAACTTCTTCCGCTGTGAAGGACTACAATTGTTCGCGCTCATGGAGTGTATTTACAAGAATTTACGAAGATGAAAATATTATGCCTTTTGTATTGTTTAACTACAGCATCCCGGAGCGCAGCAGGCTTCCGCAGTTTTTTGCGCAAAGACGGTCACGCTGACGATGCCTGTGCCGGATTGTTTGAAAGTGACAATTTCTTCGGCAGATAAATAGGTGCTTAAAATGTCGTCGGGAATAGTGATTGTCTTCTCTTTCTGAATAGTGATATTTTTAAATCCGTTAACGTCAATTAATTCCAGGTAGGCTTCTTTTTGAATAGCTCCCGCCACACAACCGGCATACATTTCTGCCGCCTCCTGAATCTTTTTGGGGAGAGTGCCGACCAGGACAATATCGGAAATGCTAAAATGGCCGCCGGGTTTCAGGACACGGAACATTTCCTGGAATACGCCGTATTTATTGGGAACCAGGTTCAGGACGCAATTGCTGACGATCACATCGGCAGTGTTCGCAGTAACCGGCATTTTTTCAATGTCTCCCTGACGAAACTCGACATTGTGAAAGCCAAGCTTATCGGCATTTTGCCTTGCCTTGTCGATCATAGCAGGGGTAAAATCGATCCCGATCACCTTTCCTGTCTCTCCTGTCTCAGCCCTGGCAATAAAACAGTCATTTCCTGCTCCCGATCCCAGGTCAATTACTGTATCGCCCTTTTTAATCTTAGCAAACTGGGTGGGGAGACCGCATCCAAGTCCTAAATCAGCCTCCGGATTATATCCTTCCAGGTTGCTATAATCGTCACTCATGATGTTATATACTTCCGTAGAGCAACAACCCGAACCGCAGCAAGAGGCTTGGTTGTCTTCTTTGTCCTGTAAAGCGATTTCGCTATACTTCTGCTTTACCATTTCCTTTATTTGTTCAGTCGTTTCCATTGTATATAGTTTAAAAAGTATAATAAAAAGGTTTAAAAAATCATCTAATCGTTTTATTGCAATAAAGCGATATGGTTGAACAAAAAAAACTAACAACAATCACCGTCTACTTTCACTTCCTTAAAGAAACTATTGAACAGTTCCCGGTAGTGCTTCCAAATTTTCGGATTAATACAGTAACAAACACTGATTCCTTCTATGGCCCCTTGAATGATACCGGCATTTTTCAGTTCCTTCAAATGTTGCGAAGTGGTAGCCTGTGCCAATCCCAATTCTTCTACCAATTCCCCGCCTATGCAGGCATTTTTTCTAACCAGGTATTGCAGGATGGCTATACGGGCCGGGTGGGCAATCGCCTTTGCCATATTGGCAATGTCGTTCTGCTGTCTGGTGAATAAGTCGGTTTTCGTTGCTCCCATATCGCAATATTACGATTAAAATCGGAAGATAAAAAATAATTCTAAAGTACTAAATAATTAAAGTTGATTTTACTTGTTTGCATCAGTAAAAAGTTTCGCAATATGTTTTTGCCTGGCATCTCCATTTTGTTCATAATTTGCCATCCGTTTTGCAAAACTTCTATATAATGCCATCGATCTTCCGGCGTAAAATTTCACGATATTTACATCGTTCCCAGGGCGATAATAGCCTGGCAGGCTATGCATCGCTGACCTGGCCTGGTAGGCTTCAAACGTTTCCATAATAGTCGTTACGAATGACCGTTCATAGTCTGCATGTTCTNNTCATTAAGCTCATATAGGGTTGTCTCAATGAATCCACCAACTCCGAAGGGTTAAACATCTTTTTATTTTTGTCCTGGACAAGCGCTGGAATTACCGGGTAAGCCACCATCGATACTACTTCCTTTGGCCAGCCGCCATAAGTCGTGATTTCAATATGTACTTCTTTTGGCAACCGATCGTACAACAATGCCAGTTTGTCGTCAGAAGTAATTTTTATCGCCTTACCATTCACTTTGGCTGACTTGATCTTTGGACCGTTATTTTGACAAGAGATATAGATCCTTTTTTCTCCAAATCGAACCGCTTTTATTTGTTTGTATGTAGAAATTGAACCGGGGACACGGGGACGAAGGACGAGGCGGTCGGATAAGTATTCATAGTCGAACAATCCGCGTAATGTAGCCGCGGGAATCGCAAAATTATCAACCGTAATTTTTACTCCATCGCCGTGAAGCCATTGTCCTTTGTCATACCATGAGTTATCGGTATTCTCACCCCGCTGGGACCAGGGCGAATCCATACGGAAATCCTTTGCCCATTTCATGGCCCGAATAGCCGAGCGCCGGATATCTTCGAATTTTCCCAGGCGTGCATACATTAATATGGCTCGTCCTTCGACCGTGGACCACGCACCCCCGTTTACCCAGTCACCAAACTGTTTTATTCCCTCCTATCCTTCACCGGAAGTTCTGCCCCAGGCATAATAGGTGTCGTCCAGACCCGGCGCGTTCGTTAACAGAAAGTCAAAAGGTCTGATCTCCGGAAAAGCTGCAATCTGTTTATAAATATTTCTTGCTATACTATCATCGACGACCCGGAATGCGACAGCATCGGCATTTGACACCCCTTCCAGATAGCCGTAGTGAGCCTGCCCAAGTTCTCCGTGTTTAATTCCTGAAGGTTCCAGTGATTTTAAGAAATAACCTGCTGGAGTCATTAATAGGGGCAATGACTCGCGGGTGATTTTTTGCCGGTGTTCATATTCGGAGAGTTTCTTTTCATCGCCTGTCATTTTAAATAATTCTACCATTCTGTCCAGGGCTGCCAGATAATTGATAGAAAGGCCTGCAAGATATCCCTTGCCAAAAGTTCCATCCGCTTGCATGACGCCTCCATAGCTTGGGGCCAGCAAATTGCTGGCAGGTCCTACAAGGAATAAATTGTTTTTCGGATCGCGGGTCTTTTCGATAAAATCACAAGCCAGCATCATTTTCGGGAGATAGTAGACAAGGGCTTTCTTGTGGCGGTTAACCAATAGTATTTCTGCTTGCATCACTATTCCCGCGGCGGCGGCTTCATAAAACCAATCATGAACGTTCTGATCTCCATCGCCTTGTTTGAATGCAATTCGTCCAGGACTCGCGGCGTCGCCTAAGCTTCCTATCGGTCCGACAAGTGATGACATGGGATTAGCATGGGCGGACCCTCCCCAAAGACTCGTGTCCTTGCCATTTCCTTGCCTGTTCCAAAAAAGATCCCAGGAATGTTGAAGGACCGAAAACCAAGGCTCCTGGAGAAACGGAGTTGCCGCATACGAGAAACCATAACTATTTTGGATCCACCATGCATCCCATCCGGCGCCTTCCACAAAAGTGTCCCAATCCGTTTGATAGAGCATCGAAATGTCGGGGACAACCGGATTGGGATAGTAGAAGGCAAACGACTCGTCTATGAGTCTTAAATATTCTATATCACCCGTTCCTTCGCAATACTTTCCTTTGTACCTATTCTGTAATGACGCCTGCCCTTGAATAAAACCGGGTAATGCCAATGTAAAAAGAACTGCCAAAATTAAAGGGCAGGCATTAAATATTTTCGCTTGCATAGTAATAACTATCTATTCTGGTTTGAGATCCTATCAGAATATTTTATTTTTTCAAAGAAATCGCGGTTAATTAGTTTTCCTTTATTCCGGAGAAGACCTGAATGACTCGCGGCCATAAAAGAACTACCCATAGTCCGAATGAATCCGGAATCTTGACGAATCACTTTAAAATAATAACTCTTCTGATGAAAGATTGATTCTTCAGGAATACAGGTAAGTGACCAACTAATTGATGGATCTGCGAAATAGAATTGTCTGTGCGGGATCATAAGTCATTGTTTTAAGTTAGGAGTGGTATGAATTTACCGAAATACCCGCTGAGACCGGTTTTATTTATTAACAATACTTAGTAGGCTACGCTATCAGATGGGATTCGGTAGGCTCTTGCTATATCTCTCAAAAGTGAACACAGCAAGTATCAAATTCGAACACATTAAGTAATTTACTAATTCATAAGATTTATATTAACAATTGCTTACAGAGTGGCATTTTTTTGGGTGATTCATTAGAGCGTATGCTTTTAGATTTTCTTTTGTTCATTGTTAGTAACCAGATAAAAAATTACCATGCTAAAAAACTATTTTAAGATAGCTTTTAGAAATATAATACGCCACAAGGCCTATTCCTCTATCAATATCTCAGGCCTGGCCATCGGCATGGCCTCCAGCATCCTGATCCTTCTTTGGGTGCAAAACGAGTTGAGCTACGACCGGTTTCATAAGAATGCGGACCAGATCTATCGTATTACCTGTGATGCCAGTGATTTTAAAGCGGCAGTGAATCCGGCAGGGATGCCCGCGGGGTTGAAAGATCAAATGCCTGAGATAAAAAATACCGTCCGGTTAAGTCATCCCGTTACCCTTGTATTAGAGACGGGCAACCGGAAATTCGAGGAGAAAGGGGCCTTTTATGCTGATTCTACCTTCCTGGAAGTCTTCTCATTCCCCCTGGTCAAAGGAAATGCGGCAACGGCGTTGCAGCGTCCGGACGGAATCCTGATAACAGAGGACATGGCAAAGAAATATTTCGGAGGGGAAGAGGCGATTGGCAAGACTTTACGAAAAGACAACAGCGGCTATGTGACCGTCACGGGGATTCTTGCCAATATTCCGTCGAATTCCCATTTACAATTCGATTTTATCATGCCTATGGCCGCTGTGGCCCAGACTTATGACGATCTAAAAACCAACACATGGGGAAATTTTAATTTTTATAGTTATGTCCAACTGGATAAAACCTTTGTTCCTACGGCTGCGTCCTTGTTGAAGTTAGACCAACAGATGGACCTGATTTTTAAAAAACATACACCTGCTTTCAAGGTGTCATTTCAATTGCAGCCGCTGACCAGTATCCATTTGCATTCCAACCTGCAGGTAGATTTGCCGGGACACGGCAATATTCAATATGTAAACATTTTTTTCATAGTGGCTATTGTTATTCTCGTGGTAGCCTGTATCAATTTTATGAACCTGGCCACGGCCCGGTCGGCCCGGAGAGCTAAAGAAATCGGCCTGCGCAAAGTGGTGGGCGCCTTGCGGGGACAACTTATCTATCAATTTTTAGGAGAATCCTTGCTCATTTCCTTTTTTGCCTTGTTGTTTGCCATTGTGCTCGTCGTGATGCTTCTTCCGCTGTTCAATAACCTCGCCGGGAAACAACTTGCCTTTCATTTGCTTGATGGAAAAATTTTGCTATCGCTGACCAGTATAGCGTTTGTAACCGGATTGGTTTCGGGCAGCTATCCCGCCTTGTTCCTGTCGGGCTTTCAACCGATCAAAGTATTGAAGGGGAACCTGAAATCCATGGGTGGAAATGTGTCCTTCCGCAATGTGCTGGTCGTGACGCAATTTGTCTTTTCCATCGTGTTGCTGGTAGGTACCGTAGTTATTTATAACCAGCTTGGCTTTATCAGGAGCAGGAACCTGGGTTATGAGAAAGAGAATCTGATGTATATGCCCATGACCGGCGATCTGTATAACAAGCAGCAGGCGCTGAAAACCGAGTTAACACAGAACCCGCTTACCAATCATTTCACCATTATTTCCGACCTGCCTACTAATCTCATCAGTGGCACGGTGGACGTGAAATGGGAGGGTAAGGATCCACAGTCGCAGATCGTTATTCCTTCCATGTATGTGAATGAGGATTTCATCGATGTCTTTCAAATGAAGATGCTGAATGGCCGCAGCTTCTCTACAGCTTTCCTAGCGGATTCAAATAACTATATTGTCAATGAGAAGGCCGTCGAGGTCATGGGGATGACGGTGGATAATGCAGTTGGCAAATCGCTTTCTTTCGGGGGTGTGTGGGGAACAATAATAGGGGTGGTAAAAGATTTTAATTTCAAGCCTATTCAACAGTCCATCGAGCCCCTGGTTTTAGGTCTGAACAGGTATGGAGGAACAGTGGTTATAAGAACAAAACCAGGCAACACGGAGGCAACCATTAAAGCCTTGGGCAGCATTAGCCAGCAACTCAACCCGAACTATCCCTTCAGCTATAATTTCCTCGACCAGGACCTGGCTAATCTTTACAAAGGAGAAGAACAAATGGGAAGCATCTTCAACCTGTTTGCGATCCTCGCCATTTTTATTTCCTGCCTGGGTTTATACGGATTATCCGCTTTTATGGCTCAACAACGTACCAAAGAAATAGGAGTTCGCAAAGTATTGGGCGCTACTATATTCAATATTGTGTACTTGCTGTCAACAGGTTTCACCAGGCTTATCCTGGTTGCCATGGCAATTGCTATTCCGCTTTCCTGGTTTGCTATCAATAGTTGGCTGGAGGGCTTCGCTTACCATATACATGTTAGTTGGATTATATTTCTTTTTGCTTTCCTGGCAGCCCTGATTGTTGCCTGGTTGACAGTCAGCTATGAGTCGATAAAAGCAGCCATTGCTAACCCGGTAAGTAGCCTTCGCTCTGAGTGAGCTCGCTTCTTCGCTAAAGCTTCGGCGCGCGAAGACGGCGGCCGAAAATAGATGCTTCCAGCCACATTTCCGGTTATTTTCAGTTATGCACAGTTGCTTATAATGACAATCGCAGAACTGAAGATCTTCAATGACAGTAGGAAACGATTACAGAAGATTATATCGATTGACTTCCCGAACATAGGAATATTACCGCTGAACGAACAGATCTATTACAATACGTTTTATAACTGGTATGACAAGGATAAAACAACTATTACGGAGGATCGTTTGCAGAAGGAGGTAGAAAGGCTTAAAAAGCGTTTACGCCTCGCTGGCGGTCTGTCAAAGACTACCCCGGCGTCCAAAAAGAAAAAGTAGGAACTTCGGGTCACTTCGTAGACCGTTCGTCCCTTTGGGTTCTCCTTTAGGGAACCCGAAGGCTAGGTTGCCGGTCAGAAGACACGCCAACGGCTGGAAGTGTGAATAGTATAACAAAAGCAATAAATGATGTAACACTAACCTCCCCGGCTTGGAGTACCTTTGTAGGTGAGTTATCGTATGAATGCGACTTCTCAGAATAAAGAATGAAAAAGATATACTTATTAGGCTCGATGGCGCTGTTGCTTGTGTACACCGACGTTTCCGCACAAAAAGTGAATACCGATTCCCTCTCACTGGTCTCAAAGATCAGCAGCGATCAATTAAAATTAGGCAAACTTCAGAATACGGTCCCCGAGAAAACCCACGCCAAGGATGACGCCGCTACCAAGGCGCAACAATCGGCCGATGAAAACAAGACCGCTGCTGCCCGTTTAGGCGATGACGCCATGGACAAGAAACTGGCAAGACAAGCGGATAATAAGGCCAGCGATGCCCGCAGCGATGCCAAAAAAGCCAGAATAGCCGCCGATAAGCTGGATAACCTCAACAAAGACATGCAGGAATTGCAGGATAAAATTGCCAAAAATCAAAGCAAACTCAATAATTATCTATCGGTGGGCACATCAGTATCGGTCCTCACGCCAGCCCCCGCTGTCATCCCCCCTCCAGTACCCGATACGACTCATCCATAAATCCTTATATTTGGTGCAAATTACCATCTATTTTGCCCAACATGCTTTACTGTCTCTTTGGGGTCTTACTGACCCAAGATAAATTGAAATAGACGCGGGGTCACTTCCTAGACCACCAACGGGACATAATCATTTATCTTTTAAAATATAGTTGCTTATCAGAAGACACGACAACGGCTTAACGGCTCACAACCATAAATAGACCGCGCCAAAATAAAAGATCATGCGATTTGTCGCATACAAAAACGGCGCACCTTTTCTTCTGCGTTAGGGATAGTAGCAAAGTGCCATGCACTGCGGAAAGCCCGACCCGATAGGGGAATCGGAAACAGCTAATAACTGATTTCATGAAGTATATCTATCAACAATATGAACTCTTAC
>PLXD01000553.1 GCA_003151295.1 Chitinophagaceae bacterium
AGGCAAATTACTGACCATAAGCCAGGAAGCGATAATGATGATAGCATACAGCGCCCACTTGTTCAGCAGCAAAACCGCGGCAGCCTGGTCGTTATCGGAGTTGGAGTAGTATATCAGGGGTAAGGAGGCCACCAACAATCCTACGGCAGGTGTCGGCATACCTTTAAAACCGAACTGCTGGGAGTCGTCCAGGTTGAATTTAGCCAGCCGGTATGCAGCCGCACAGGGGATGATCATGGCGGGTAAGATCCATCCTATGGAAATATCCAGTCCGTTCATCTGCCTCGCNNGGTAAAGGATCATACCGGGCGCTACGCCAAAACTCACTACATCGGCCAGCGAATCCAGTTGTTTACCCATAGGCGTAGACACCTTGAATAATCGTGCCACGAATCCATCCAGGAAATCCACCAGGCCGGCAAGCCCTATAAAAAGAGAAGCCAGCCATATCTTTTCAGGAATTTCCAGGTATTGGATCCCATCGGCATTGGATAAGATGACCACCCCGTTCTGCAGGATAAAGATCACGGCGAGACATCCAAAGAAGAGATTGAGTAAGGTGAACAGGTTCGGTATATGTTTCATGATGAATCCTGGTCTTCGCCTGCAGGCGAAGAAATTTTATTTTGAGTGTTAGTAAAGCGTGAACCCGGTAAAAAGCAAATATAATAAAGTTATTTGCCGGGTAAAGTTATTTAGCAGAGCCCCGGGTCAGGATTTTATCCGTTCATTTTGTCATGAACGATTCATCAGCGTTTCGATCTCTTCGGCGGTTATGGGAATATCCGCCATCAGATCCTGGTTGCCATTTTCCGTGATCCATACATCATTCTCAATGCGGATACCCATCTGCTCCTCTTCTATATAGATGCCCGGTTCGACGGTCAGCACCATCCCTGCCGTTACAGGTTCGGTGCGCGTACCCAGGTCATGCACATCAATGCCTAGATGATGGGAAACGCCATGATACATATATTTCCACCAGGCGGGGTTCTCCGGAGTCTGATTCTTAATATCGGACCCGGAGACCAGTCCGATCTTCTGCAGGACAATATTGGTCTCATCCCCTATTTTCTTCAGGTATTCGAGCATCGTGATGCCGGGTTTAAGCAATCCCTTCGCATAATTGTGTAAATGCAGGCAGCCATTATACACCTCTTTTTGCCGTTTGGTGAAACGGCCATTGACAGGGACCGTTCTCGTAAGATCGGCGCAGTAACCGCCGTATTCCGCCCCAAAATCCATCAAAACCAACTCCCCATCCTTACACTCCTGGTTGTTGGATACATAATGCAGGGTCCTGGCCCTGTCTCCACTGGCGATAATACTGCTATAGGCGGGTCCGGGGGAACGCTGCGATAAAAAGCTGTGATAGATCTCCGCCTCGATCTCATATTCCATGACCCCGGGCCTGATAAATTTCAATAATCGGGTAAAGGTCTTGTGGGTGATCTTAACGGCTTGTTCCAGCACTTCTGCTTCCAGAGGGGTCTTGATAGCGCGTAGTTTTTTCATGATCTGCGCTGCACGCCGGTATCGGTGCAGGGGATAACGCTTCTTCATTTCCTCAATGAACCTGTATTCACGCGTTTGAACAAGGCTACCCTTGCGATCGTTCTCATTTGAATCCAGGTAGATATTTTCCGCCATATGGATCCAGGGCTGCAAAAGGGAGTCGATATTTTCCAGCCATACTACCGTACGGATACCCGACAACTCTTTTGCTTCCTCTGCCCTCACCCTTTTACCATCCCATTTTTCCTTCAGTTCATTGGGACGAACCAATATCAGGACTTCCCGGTACTTGGGCTCGGGATGATCGGGGAAGAGGATGACCATACTATCTTCCTGCACAATGCCTGTCAGCCAGAAAAGATCGCTGTTCTGTTTAAAATTGTAAAGAGCATCCCCATTGGAAGGCATTTCGTCATTGCTGACGAATATGGCAATGGAACCCGGAAGCATTTCCTTAATAAAACGGGCACGGTTCGCGGTAAAAAGTTCCGGATTAGCAGGAAAATATTTCATCCGTATATTTTGTCTTTTATTGTTGTCTTTTATTGAGAATTTTTTGATTTTAGATTTCTTGCAAGCAGTAAAAATAACGAATGATTTACTTGGGACAGGAGATAGTTTTGCGGAGGGTATGCTCAGCGACACGGGCGCCCTGGTGATCAGGACCGGGGAGTTCATAGGGCGCAGCCCCAGGGACCGGTTTATCGTCAAAGATGAGATCACCACGGCTACCGTAGATTGGAATAGCTATGCCCGGGACTTGCCCCGGTTTACCGTCAGCGCTCCTGAATCCGGGTAATACCTGGGCTGAAAAGCTCTTATGATGTGGCTCCCAGGCAATTGGCAGCCCGGTTCATCGCTAATTTCGAGAAGTATGCCGGATCCGTGTCAAAGGAAATTCTGCAAGCTACACCTAAGCACTAATGCAGAAACCCGCTTTCAGGATCTGACCGAAACCGTTCCTGTTGCCCGAGAAATGGGTCCCGCAACCGAAGAATGGGTCCCTCGTCCAAAAAAATAAAAAAAATGTTAAAAATAGTGCTGAATTAAAAATAAAATGCTGAACTTGGCAAACTAAAATTACCAATTAAACGACCGGTCTCTGACATTGTTTGCCAAAACAATAGACTCCATCAGAATCATTTTGATGGAGTCTTTATTTTTTCTAAAAAAGTCCGTAAAGTTGGGAGTCGATCCTTGTTATAATCTCGCCAAGATGCTCTTCGTTTTCCGCGAATTTGTTTTTATCGACATCTATGATCAGCAGGGGGCCTTCCTTATATCCTTCGATCCACTTATTATAAAAGTCATTTAGTCGCTTCAGGTAGTCAAGACGGATATTCTCTTCGTATTCCCTTCCTCTCTTCTGTATCTGGGCCACCAGGGTAGGCACGGAAGCCTGCAGGTAAATTACCAGGTCAGGAGGTTGCACCATCCTTTTCAGGGTTTGAAAGAATTGAAAATAATTATTGTAATCCCGCTTGCTCATCAGGCCCATTTCATGAAGATTGGGCGCGAAAATATG
>PLXD01000359.1 GCA_003151295.1 Chitinophagaceae bacterium
TGTCCCATATTCCCGCCTCTTTCAGTGCCTCCACGATGATTCCCACTCCGCTATCGGCGGCCGCAACAGCCGCTCTTACCATCTCGCCGTCCCTGCCCTGCATATGCTCGTAATGATCCACGGAGAAAAAATGGATGGTCATCAGGTTGGGTTGATCTTTTTGAATAACATAAGCGGCGATCCGTGCCACATTCTGATCATTCCCGTAATCGATCTTACCGGCCCCGCCAAACACATGCTCCCTCAGCTCCGCTGTAAATCCCACAGGTTTTGACCAGGCTTCCTGGGCTGCATCGCCCATATCTGCATTATCCGGAATATCATAAAGCACGGGGGCGCCTGCAGCAACCGGCCACAAGAGTACAGCCACCTTTAAACCTTTTTTGCCGGCAGCATCCCAGATCGTGGGAACTTTAATGGAACTGTCATTCCAGTAAATCTTCCCGGTCGGACCCGTAGGCTCAAATACACTATTATAATAGATACCATGTTTCGCCGGTTGTACACCCGTTACAATGGTTGTATGCGAGGGATAAGTCATGGACGGGAAGACACTGTTAACGCCATTTGCATGCGTGCCCTCCTCCATCAGTTGCCTGATATTTACTGCCTTCCAGGAAGGATCCAAATAAAAATCGGGGCGGAAGCCATCTATCGTTATCAGCACGACATGCTCTGCGAGCTGCGCCTTGCCGGCGACTGCCAACAGTAATGCGATGAAAATACACGAAAGTTTTCTCATGCTACAAATTTACAAATAAAAAGCTATCCGCATCGTTATCTTTTTGTGTACTCCCCAACCCGCCCCTAATGCTGATCGATAAAAGTAATGGGCTCTGCCCTCTCTGATACCGCAATGATAGCGTTATAAATATATTCGCTGACGGCTTTCTCACCGGCGATATTTATTAGCCCTACGACATCTTCCGGCGTATGATACTGGGGATGGCCGCCCGTATGAAGGCCGATGACGGGTATTTGTTTCTTGTAGAAAGAGACATGATCGGAACCGCCTACATCTCCCGCATGCACGTCGGGGTTCAGGCCTTCCGCCTTCCCTAATTCCTTCATCAATTCCATGCCCCCCGAAAATGTACCGGCGCCGCCCATATGTATTTGTTTTTCGGCGTTCAACCTACCGATCATATCCATATTGATCATCAGTTTGATTTGGGAAATCGGGACCAGCGGGTGTTCCGTAAAATATTTAGAGCCGAGCAATCCCTGCTCTTCCGCGCCAAAAGCGATCAGGATCACACTGCGCTTAAGAAGGCTCCTGTTTGCCGCCAGTTTCTCGCCTATCTCCAGCAGGGCTGCGGTACCACTGGCATTATCGTCGGCGCCGGGATGAATCGCAACCGTGTCTGGTTTTTTTGAGGAAGGGCCGCCCATGCCTAAATGATCATAATGTGCGCCCAATATGATGTATTCATCCGCTAAAACAGGGTCGCTCCCCCTGATAACACCTATAACATTGCAGGTTTTGACATGGGGAGTATCCGTCACGCCCTTTCTCACCCTGAGCCTGGCGATAAAATACTGGAGATAACTATTATCCAGCGGCCCGATATCATTGCTCTTAAAATCCTTTACAATATACCTGACCACTCTTTTACTTTCCTTTGTACCCGGATACCGTCCCTTATTTTTCCCGGACGAAAGAAAGTTAATATGATCCTTGATTTCAGCATCGGTAATATCTGCCTGGGCATATCCGGCAAGTCGCGAAAGAAAAAGAAACACGGAAAGGAACAGAATTTTCATCCGAAAGTATTTTGTTTTTTAGTTGCCGGATGGATCTTACCATGACAAAATTTACATACCTGTGTTTCCTAATGTAAATTTTGGCATGGACAATTCATCAATATTCTTTTGCGACGAATATAAGACAAAATTGCCACTCCGGCTTCCGCAGAACGCCTTTCGATCCTATATCATTACCAATGGCCGGTTATAGATTTTTTATTGAATTTGTATCGCCTTTTTCCTGTCGAAAGGCAGGCTGGTATTCCTCAGATCGAATGCCGGGGAGTCCTTTACAATAATCACAGGGGCGGTCCCGGCCGTGGGGATGGTGATCCCATGCAAGACCAGGCCCGGAACATCATCAAAGATCATCGCCGGACGAAAATCATCCTGCTTATACCTGAACTTAATATTTTGAAGATGGACACCGCTTGCATGTCTTACATAGAGTCCCCAGGCAGGCAGCTCACCGAACATGGAAAACTCCGGGTAGCTCCCCTCCTGCTCCGGCACCTTAGACAAAGAATCCAGGCCAAAGAAGGCCACTTCTTTTCTGGCGCCTCCTTCGTAAATAATTTCAATATTTTCCAGTCTCACGTCTTCCACCGGGTGACCGGGCAAGCCCGTAATAGAAGCCGGAAATACATTGTGCGGATAGTCCACTTCAGGCCCTTCCATTTCATATCCCTTATCCGGCTTCCCGGAAGGGACTTCCACCTTGACATTGCTGATAGAAACGTGTCGTATCTCCCCGATAAGACCATTCTTGTTACGATGGCCCAACCGGATAAAAATGGCATTGCCTGTATTTTTTGCCGTTACATTTTGTACGACCACATCTTCCAGCATTCCGCCATCAACAGATTCCAGTGCGATGGCCGAGCGATAAGTATCGTATATGGTGATATTTTTTATGGTGACATTCTTAAATCCTCCGCGGGAGGCGGTACCGAACTTTATTGCGCTGGCACTTGAACGGATGGTACAATTCTCTACCCGCACATTCTCGCACCATTTTCCAGGGCTATGGGATTTCAGGCAAATGCCGTCATCTCCGGCGTTCACAAAACAACTGGACACTCTTACGTTGCTGCAATCGACGACATCGATCCCGTCATTATTCCAATAGGCCGTGCTTTCCACCCGGATACTATCGATGGTAAGGTTCGAACAATTCATATAGGTCTGCACCCAGCAGGCGGCATCTTTGATCGTTATTCCTGAAACATTCACCTGGTCGCAATCAATGAAATGGATGACCCCCGGCCGATTCCACTCGACGAGCCTTTTCTGGTGCCAGGGATTTTCAGTCTGCCAGTCCGGATCCGTCAGGGTTCCCTCCTTCAACATGCGATAAGCATCCTTCACCACTTCCCGGCCCTGACCATCTATAATTCCTTTCCCGGTAATGGATATACCATGCTGACCACCCGCTTCGATCAGTGCGGACGCGGTCTTTTCCCCGTAGTCGGCCCTTTTGGTACTGCCTGATATTATTGCCCCGTCGGATAAATGTAATTCCACGCCGGAGCGTAAATGAATGACGCCGGTAAGAAATCTGCCGGACGGAACCAATACCCTCCCGCCGCTGCCAGCATAAGCACTATCGATGGCCCGTTGGATCGATGCAGTATTGTTGCTTTGTCCATCCGGTTTGGCGCCGAAAGAGACGATATCGAATATTTTTTGTTGGCAAAAACAGCTAGGGGTATGAAATACCAGTAGGATTAGCAGGAACAGGGATGTCGAAAATTTCATAAATCTCCTTTTGATTTTTACAAAAAGAAATAAACAAATTTAAGGGTATAAGTCCTGGGTTTGGCTCCAATATTTTCATAATTGACAAAGGATCCTGTGAGATCCCCTGTGAGACCGATCTCGAATTTCCGGTCCAGGCGCACGCCTGCCCGTAAAGAAGCCGACAACCATAGCTTTTCCAGGTCGATGGGATCATCCTCCGTAATATCAGTCGATGGAAGGATCGGGTCGTTAAACACGTACCTGTTCATGGAATAACTTGAAAAATTATAGGCTAGTCCCAACCCTCCATAGAACCTCACCTTTTTGGTACGCCTGAAATTATACAATATCGACAGAGAAGGAGAGATATTTTGCTGTTTTATGGTATACGTCTCAGTTGCGGAATGTCCCAGATAGGCAAAGTCATAGTTATCATTTTTCCCCTTATAAGATTCCAGGGATGCGGCGATCTCGATCCTTAAAGT
>PLXD01000481.1 GCA_003151295.1 Chitinophagaceae bacterium
TATTTTCCTTGTCTTCAACAGCTTTTGCGGAGGGAGCTGCAATACCTGCTATTTTTTTCAATGGGGCGGGACGATTGCCGGGTAAGATTAATTCTTTCCCGGCAAAAAATATGATTCCAACGATCAGGACCGACATACTTCCAATAAACCATCTTCTTCTTGTGTGTAATGAGCCATNNCCTATATTGGTCTGTCTTTTCCCTGATCAGTTGTTCAAACTCATCATTATAGAAATTTCTCTCCATCATTATCAGCGTTTTTGGGAGCTCTTGTTTTCATGGTTTTGGATTTGATTTTATCTACTGTTATCTGTTCTTTCTCCTCTTATCTGACCGCTGCCAGCCAACTGATTTTTTCCTTAGGCTTCTGCAGGATTTTCTTCCTGATCAGGATATCTTCCAGCATTTGTTTGGCCCGGGTATATTGTGAGCGGCTTGTACTTTCTTCTATATCCAGCACTTCTGCGATTTCCTTGTGTTAATACCCTTCGATCGCGTAAAGATTCAACACGGTCCGGTATCCAATCGGCAATATCCTTATGCATTCCACAATCTGTTTGGCCTGCACGATGGACGGAACGCTTTCTTCACGCACCTGGATACCGCTTGCATGGACAATATCCAGGCTTTCATTGAACCGCTTGTTTTTTTTCAGGTTGTTGATACAGGTATGAACGATGATCTTCCTGATCCAACCTTCAAAAGCACCTTTATTCTGAAAGGTATGTATCTGAGAAAAAACTTTTATGAATCCTTCCTGCAACATATCTTCTGCATCTTCACGTTTGTGGGCGAAGCGGTAACAAACAGCAAGCATCTTAGGACTGTAACGATTGTACAGTTCCCGCTGGGCAGCAGCTTCATTTTTTAAACAGCCTTGTAAAATGGCCTCTTCGGTCATAAGAACCGCATTAGTTCTCTGTAATTTAGACAATTTTTATCAGTTAAAGCTGCAAGGCCCATAAAAAAAAACGACCTCCGGGGGCCGTTTTTTTAGCTGAGAGGCTGCAAGCCTCAAGCATATAACTCTAAATAAGGATGTTTCCGGTCATCTCAGCGGGAATGGGTATTCCCATCAGGGTTAGGATCGTTGGGGCCAGATCTCCCAGCTTGCCGGTTTTGATTCCTCCTTTCCATTCTTTATCGATGATGAAAAGCGGGACGAGGTTGAGGCTATGAGCCGTATTAGGGCTGCCGTCCTCATTGACCATATGGTCGGCATTGCCATGATCGGCGGTCAGCAGGACGGTATATCCATTTTCCAATGCTGCTCCGACGATTTTTTCCACGCATTTGTCCACGGTCTCCACCGCTTTGATGACTGCTTCCCAGACCCCGGTATGTCCCACCATATCCGCATTGGCGAAATTCAGGCAGATAAAGGAGGCGGACTGTTTGCGGATCTCGGGAAGAATGGCGTCGGTCAGCTCATAAGCGCTCATTTCGGGTTGCAGGTCGTACGTCGCCACCTTGGGAGACGGGATCATGATCCTGGTTTCCCCTTCGAAAGGGATCTCCCTGCCGCCGTTAAAGAAGAACGTGACATGGGGATATTTTTCCGTCTCGGCGATGCGGATCTGTTGCAAACCCTGACGGGAGACGATCTCTCCCAATGTATTTACCAGGTCATCGTTCTCAAAGACAACATGAACATCCCGGAAGCGCTGATCATACTGGGTCATGGTGGTATAATGGAGGGAAAGCTTCTTCATTCCCTGATCGGGGAGATCCGTTTGGGTCAGCACCTGCGTGATCTCCCGGCATCGATCGGTACGGAAGTTAAAGCAGAGCGCCACATCCCCATCCTGAATGGTTGCCAGCGGTTGCCGGTCTTCTCCGACTATGACGGTAGGCCGGATGAACTCATCGGTAATATTTTTTGCATAGGATTCCGAAACAGCGGTAATGGCGTCGTCTGCTTTTTCCCCGCTACCATTCACGAGGGCGTCATAAGCCAGCTTCACACGATCCCATCGTTTATCGCGGTCCATGGCATAGTAGCGGCCGCTGACAGTGGCGATCTTGCCGGTGGCTGTCTTGTGAAGGTGCTCATCCAATTCACGGATAAAACTCAACCCGCTTTTAGGATCCGTATCCCGCCCATCAGTAAAAGCATGGATATATACGTTTTCCAGCCCTTCCTGCTTACAGACATCTACGATGGCTTTCAGGTGATTAATATGGGAATGAACGCCGCCGTCGCTGACCAGGCCTAGCAGGTGAAAGGGCTTCCGGTTGGAATGGGCAAACCGGATCGATTCCAGCAAAACGGGATTTTTGGCAAATGAACCATCCCGGATGGCCACATTGATGCGTTGCAATTCCTGGTATACGACCCTTCCGGCGCCGATATTCAGGTGGCCTACTTCAGAATTGCCCATCTGGCCATCGGGGAGGCCGACGGCTTCCCCGCAGGTTACCAGCGTGGATTGGGGGTATTTCCCATATAAAGAGCTTACAAAAGGAACCTTGGCATTTTGGATGGCGTCCGAGGATTTCACCTTTCCCAGGCCCCAGCCATCCATGATCACGAGAATTACTTTCTTGTCTGACATAGAACAGATACTTTAATAATAGAACAGATACTTTATAGCAGGATTTTACGCGTTGCAAATGTAAGAAGAGGATTGGTTATGATGATAGCGCATCTTTCTTTTTTCCTCTTCGTGACAAAGTTATTAACCCTCAATCAGAGGTTTAATAAAGCGATAACCCTGGGTTGAGTTATCAGAAATATATTTAACTGATTATTTTACAGTCATTTGCGTTTTACTACGGGGCCTTTTATTAGTATTTTTCCGATGGGAATCTACTTTGGCTTGTTTTTTGAATTACATCAGCCTGAAAAAATTTACAAATGAAAAACTTACTGGGATTGGCGATACTCACCGTCTCGCTCGTCCTTGTCTCATTCAAGCCTCTCTTTAATATAGATGAGGTGGCCGTGGCTATGCGGTCGGGGAATGCAGGCGAATTATCCCGCTATCTGGACAACAGGGTAGATATTATGCTGCCGGATAAGACGGATTCCTATAGTAAAAGCCAGGCGGAGATGATCATCCGGGATTTTTTTGTTACGAATGGCGTTCAGAATTTCCAGGTCAGGCACAAGGGTGAAAATAGCGGTTCCGAGTTTTGTATTGGGGTTCTTCAAACCCGCAATGGTAATTATCGAACTACTTTATTCATGAAGAAGAAAGGCGACAAACAATTATTGCAGGAACTCCGGTTCCAGGCATATCAGCAATAGCCGGTCTCCCTGAAAAAACCACCGACCCATAGCCTTGGCTGTGGGTTTTTCTTTTTATATTCCTTCTTTCGTATTGAGTGCCGGAGGTGTTGGGCGCTTTTACTTATTTTTGCTTTTTTCCAAAATTATCCCCCCGCTTTGAGGGGGAGGGAGGGGCGTACATGATTGATTTCGACGAAAGATTACTGGTTTTGGTGGAAGCAGCCCTGCTGGAAGATATCGGGGATGGAGACCATTCCACCTTGTCTTGTATACCTGTGGGCGAAAGGGGGTCGGCGATTCTAAAAATCAAGCAGGGCGGCCTGCTGGCCGGTATGGAAATAGCCGAAAAGATCTTCCGGCTCAGGGATCCCTCCGTCGTTTTTACCGCTTTTAAAAAAGACGGCGATCTTATGCAGGCAGGAGAACAGGCCTTTCGCGCGGAGGCATCCGTTCATGTGATCCTTCAGTGTGAAAGATTGATCCTGAATTGTATGCAACGTATGAGCGGCATTGCCACCCTCACCCGACAATATGTGAATAAGCTGGAGGGTTACCGGACCCGTGTGCTGGATACTCGGAAAACGACGCCCAATTTCCGGTTGCTGGAAAAAGAAGCGGTCCGGATCGGCGGCGGGGTCAATCACCGTTTTGGTCTTTACGATATGATCATGCTGAAGGACAATCATATAGACTATTGCGGTGGAATAAGAAAAGCAGTAGAGAAAGCCTGGCTTTATGTCCAGAACACCCGACCCGGTCTGAAAATAGAAGTCGAGGCCCGGAGTCTTAATGATGTAAAGGAAGTACTCGCGGTTGGAAAAATAGACCGTATCATGCTGGATA
>PLXD01000322.1 GCA_003151295.1 Chitinophagaceae bacterium
CATGCAATGGTCGTTCGAAGGGCATTGTACATAGACCGTTTTGATGTAGGTTTGCTGAAATTTTTCCTATGTACCGGAGCATTGCCTTATTTGTCATTTCTGTCGCTTCCTTCTTTTCGGCAACTGCACAATCAAGGCAAGCGGCGGCTGGCCCTACAGATGCCGTAAGCCGCCCCAAACTGGTGGTGGGGATTGTCATAGACCAGATGCGTTGGGATTATCTCTACCGCTATTATGATCGTTATGGCGGCGGTGGATTTAAAAGACTGATTAAGGAAGGATTCACCTGTGAGAATACCATGATCAATTATCTCCCTTCGTACACGGCGGTGGGGCATACCTGTATTTTTACCGGTTCTGTGCCTGCTATCAGCGGAATCAGCAGCAACAACTGGACCGAGCAACTGAGCGGGCAGACGGTCTATTGTACGGAGGACAGCACGGTCCGCGCCGTAGGGGCGAACACGAATGGCGGGAAAATGTCTCCCCGTAATTTGCTGGTTTCTACAGTGACCGATGAACTGAGACTGGCTACCAACTACCAGTCCCGGGTGGTGGGAGTGTCCCTGAAGGACCGGGCCTCTATCCTTCCTGCCGGGCATACGGCCAATGCGGCTTTCTGGTTTGACGACGGTTCCGGTAGCTTTATTACAAGCACTTATTACATGCAGCAGCTTCCTGGCTGGGTGGAGAAGTACAATATTGGCCATCCCGCTGAGAAATTGGTAGCCCACGGATGGAATACCCTCTACCCGATCGAAACCTATCATAGCAGCGACAGCGATGACCAGCTTTATGAAGGAAGGTTTCCAGGGGAGACCTCCAGTTCATTCCCACATAAGATCGACGAGGTCTATAAACAACAAAAGGGTAGTCTTCGGGCCACCCCTTTCGGCAATTCTCTGACCCTGGATTTTGCCAGGATGGTGGTGCAAGGGTACCGACTGGGTAGGGGAAAGGCGCCCGATTTTCTAACGATTAATTGTGCATCAACTGATTATGTTGGTCATATGTATGGACCCAATTCCATTGAAGCAGAGGACACCTACCTGCGTCTCGACAGGGATCTGGCGGCCTTCTTCCAGTTCCTGGATGCAAAAGTCGGCAAGGGACAATATTTGGTATTCCTGTCTGCGGACCACGGGGCCGCTCATGCCATCGGCTATAGCCAGGAGCATGGCATACCCGCCGATTATTGGGGACCCGGGGGGCTGGTTGACAGCCTAAATAAAATACTGGCTGCGAGGTTCGGCATAGAGAATCTGGTCCGTTCTGGGATGAACTACCAAATCAATTTCGATATGGGTAAGATTTACGGCTACCGCCTTGATTTCGATGCTATTAAAAAGAAGACGGTGGAATACTGCCAGCAGCAGCCCGGCATCACCTACGCCGTAGATATGGCCAGGATCGGAGAAGCGCCTATCCCGGAACCTATAAAGACCATGATTATCAACGGCTATAATTTCAAACGGAGCGGGGCGGTTCAACTGGTACTGAATGCTGGCTGGTTTGAAGCAGAAGGCAAGACTGGCACGACGCATGGTTCCTGGAACCCTTATGACACACATATACCCTTATTATTCATGGGTTGGGGTATCCGACACGGCAGTACGAATGCCGTCGTCAATATGACAGATATCGCCCCGACGATTGCATCATTATTGCATATTCAAATGCCAAGCGGTTGTATTGGCAGGCCGATCCTGGCCGTAACCGAACGGTAAGCAGGCGATAACCGGGTAACCGAACGGTAATTGTTTTCGAATAGCGGAATTTAATGAGCGATATCCGGAATTAGCACGATAAAGCCCAATCAGGCGGAAAATATTGATTATTTTGTAGGTAGGGACAACCCCTATGGTCTATTATTTGTTTGAATAGTATAAAAAGGGTCAATTATGATAAAAGTATCAACAACAGCCAAAGAATATATCGATAAGCTAATGGTCGAACAGAACCCGGGCAATGGGGCTTTTCTGCGGGTGGGTGTCCGTGGTGGCGGTTGTTCGGGTCTTGAATACCAGATGAGTTTCGATACGCAGAAAAAAGAATCGGACCAGGNNGCTGTATTTCAACAATCCCAATGCTTCCAGGACCTGTAGTTGCGGAGAAAGTTTCGCGGTTTAGTATTTTCGGTCTTTATATCTGATCTTTGCAACGGAGATTAAACAGGCAACCATGAATGACAATGAGTTAATAGATAATATTGCGAATAAGGAATATGAGTTCGGTTTTGTCACCGATATAGAGATGGATATAGCCCCGGTGGGCCTGAACGAGGATACCATACGATTTATTTCCGCTAAGAAAAAGGATNNGGCGTTTGCGGGGGTACCAGTCCTTTTTAAAGCAGGAGCTTCCAAAATGGCAGAATTTTCAGTTGCCGTCCATTGATTTTCAGCAGATTTCCTATTATGCCGCCCCCAGGAACAAGAAGAAATACAATAGCCTGGACGAAGTGGATCCCGAATTGCTCGCTACTTTCGAAAAATTAGGTATTTCCCTGACGGAACAAAAAGTATTGGCGGGAGTAGCCGTGGACGTGGTATTCGACAGCGTATCGGTAGCTACGTCCTATAAGGAAAAGTTGAATGAACTGGGGATCATTTTCTGCTCATTCGGAGATGCCGTGCAGGAGCATCCTGAGTTGGTAAAAAAATACCTGGGANNTTCCGATAATATTTTTGCGGCGCTGAATGCGGCTGTCTTTTCGGACGGATCTTTTGTATATATCCCCAAGGGAGTGCGTTGCCCTATGGAGCTGTCCACTTATTTCAGGATCAATGCAGAGAATACAGGACAGTTTGAACGTACCCTGATCATCGCCGATGAAGCCAGCTACGTTAGCTACCTGGAAGGATGTACGG
>PLXD01000006.1 GCA_003151295.1 Chitinophagaceae bacterium
GCCGTCCTCGTTGGAGATGGGCTGGGAGCCGGTGGCCAGGTCTATTATTTTCAGCCTGCGCATCCCCAACGACACTTGCAAGTCCTCGACAAAGAACCCGTCCTCGTCAGGACCGCGGTGCGCAAGAGAGGCGGCCATGGCACGCAGAAGCACATCATTACGGATGCCCGAAAAGCCGCAAATACCGCACATCAGGGGCGACCTTCAATAAAATTCATTCCCGTCTTTAACATATCAATATTAAACAAAATTAGCGGCCTCGACACGGAGGCCCTGCGATTCCGCACTCTACCGGGCCCAGACCGTATAGGAGCCGACATCTTTCCGGACAGGGAATCTTTCTCTCAAAAAAACCAGCATTTCCGCGTTATTGAACGTTTTTTGATACTGGATCACGCTATTGGAAGAAAGCCCATAAACCAGCATGTCCGGATTTTTCTCTCTGATAATTGCGATTAACACGTCCGGACTGGTCCAATCATGCATTCTTTTATCGACAATAACACCCGGCAAGTGGAAAGAGAGATCATCAGGTGAAAGGACTTTTTTATTTTCGTTTATTTCCTTTGATAGCAACCCTATCACTTCCTTCACCCCAGCAGCCCCATAAGTGTAACCTGCCTGATATGGCGCGCGGGCATTTAGAATATCCTGCGAGATATTTGCTCCCAACGTGAGCGGCAGCAGCACCAACAGCCAGCTTTTCATTGCGGCCAGTTTTGGAAACGACCGTTTACAAACCCAAAAGGAAAACAAAAGCAGACATAATCCATAAAACATCTGCAACGAAATATGAAAAGAGATGTCAGTCACGGCCAGGTCCGGGAACGCCGCGTTAAAACGCAGCATGTAATAGGCGTTATATATTATGTCGCCGACCACAGTGATATTAAACACAGCCGAAATAAGTATCAAGACCACGCCAAAGAATAAATAGCGTTTATTTACTTCTCCCGAAATATTTTCAGAAAGGAACAGCACTATTGTGATCACGCATAATGAAATAGCCGGGAACTGATAACGGGGGAATCCGTGAGCAAGCCCGCCGGATACAGAATATCCGGCCAAGATAATAGCCGCGCACAGCAGAATAAAATCCTGCGGCTGCAAGACTCCTGATGCGCAATATTTCCTTATTCTCTGCGCGGCCGCCATAAGCCATAACAGGACGAAATATGGTGACACCCATAGTGCCACAAGAGCACCTTTTCCCAATTCCCGAAATTGTTCCATTAGCGGTTTTACGAAACGAACGCCATATTCTCCGGAAACAACCTCAAAATGGCAAAAGAACGGGAGACCGGAGAATGGATATGGATACATCTTTCTCAAAACAAACCAAAATGACCACAGAAAACAAATCCCGACAACAGAAACTATACCGCTATAGAACAAGCCCTGTGTATTTTTGTTTTTTAGAATCAGATACGTTCCCAGTGCTATTGGGATTACCAGCGCGGTACTAAGTTTTGTGCATAAAGCCAACCCGAAGAACAAACCCAGGATAACAAGCGTCCGCGCACTAATATTTTGGCCCCACTTTATAAAAGCGAGAACAAACAAAAGTACAGCAACTGTCAGTATAGTCGTATCTTGCTTCAAAACCTGAGCCCCCTGGATCACAGCTGGACTGGTAGAGTACAGATAAACCGCCAATATGGCCGCCATATGCCCGTGACCGGCTGGAGATACCTGAAGCAGAATGAGATATATCAGCAGGACTGTCGCCAGGAAACAGATCACTCCCAATACCTTTCCGGCTTTAACAACGGGAATACTCAAACATCTCATAATATAAGATACCGCCAGCGTATAACCTGGAGGGTGAACCCGGCTATCCAACTCGACATACCCTGTAGCTATGTTTTTGGCCAAACTATTAGAAGCGACCAGTTCGTATACCTGATCCCCAATCGGGATTTGTTTCCAGGCGAAAAAAGAGAAAAAAGAATAAGCAAGAATACAGCCGAGTATTCCGGTTATCAAATATGTGGGTTTGGCTGCCGAATCTGTTATCATACTCTCATTAATGCTTCCGAAGAACACTTATCCTCATCCAGTAGTTTTAAATAAAAGTTCTCGTGACTGGAAATGTAAACCGGCAGGCCGAATAGTTCCGCCTTTTTCCTCGCACTCCTAGCCAACGCCAGGGAATGGGACGGGATGCGCATCATTTTGAGCAGGGCCTCCGCAAGCAGGGCCGGGTTCCCAGGCGGCACAAGCGTGGCTTCGATCCCTGAAGCCACAGTCTCACTTATCCCGGGGATATCAGAAGCCAATATAGGTTTAGCCATGGCCATGGCCTCAAGCAGAGCAAGAGGCTGGCCTTCGCGGAGGGATGGCATTACAAAAATATCAAGCGCACCCAGGAAATCACTTGCCTGCTGCATGTCGCCGCAGAAAATGATATTGCCGGACAAACTGCTGGTTTCAACCTGTTTTTTAAGTTTACTTTCAAGGCTGCCGGAGCCGGCCACAAGACAGGTAAGTTTTTCTTTAAGGCCCGGTTCTTTTTCAAACGCCAGGCTAATCGCCGAGATCAGGCAGGAATAGCCTTTCTGCCATTCAAGCCGGCCTAAAGCCCCTATCACAAAGCGCCCTCGCAAGCCAAAGCGCTCTATCAGAGGAATCGCATTGAAACTTAAAGGATTGAATTCATCCAAGTCCACAGGATTAGGGATCAGTTCAACTAGCTCATATCTTTTGCGCATCTGCGCCGCCAGGTCATTCGATACCGTAATGATACCGGAAATGCTCCTGGCCGCGAAACGCGAGAGGCAGCTGTATATCAGCCGGCGCAGGAATCCGACATCGAACCCCTCCACTGGCATCGGTATCGTTGCCACGGCCTTTACTCCAG
>PLXD01000483.1 GCA_003151295.1 Chitinophagaceae bacterium
GGACATAACCTCATGGATCATTTCATTTATTCCGGGGCCATGGGCGAGGATGAAGGTTTTGCCGATAAATACTATACGGGCAGGCGACCCTGTGGGATCTACCTGCCACGATTCCGGAATGTCAGCCCCGAAACCACCCGTACCGATTATGTGCGGGGATTCGCATACCAGGGAGGAGCTGAGCGGTTGGATTGGATGGATCAATACAAATCCCTCGAAGGTTTTGGAAAAGATTACAAGCAGAAACTGACGGCGCCCGGGGCCTGGAGTTTCTCTCTTGGCGCCTATGGAGAGACGCTGCCTTATTACGATAATAAGATCAGCCTGGATAAGGAACAAAAAGACCAGTGGGGGCTACCGCTCGTCCGCGTTCATTTTGAATATCATGAAAATGAGGATACGATGCGCAAGGATGCCATCGGGAGTGCGGTGGAGATGATGCATAAGACCGGGGCTCAGCATGTCGCTCCTTTCGATTACAGGTTGACTCCCGGCTCTGCGGTGCATGAGATGGGCACCGTGCGAATGGGCAGGGACCCCAGGACTTCGGCCCTGAATGCGTTTAATCAACTGCACGACGTACCGAATGTATTTATTACGGACGGCAGTTGCATGACTTCCTCGGGCTGCCAGAATCCTTCGCTGACCTATATGGCGCTTACTGCCCGGGCCTGCGATCATGCGGTGGCGGAGTTGAAGAAGGGAAGTTTATGAGGAATGGGACCTCTAGTTTCTGCTAGAGCTCGACATGAACACGGGCGGAGAATACATGCACAGGGCCGCGATCCCTGTTGTAGGCAGGATTGTCGACGAACTGATAATCCAGGGTTCCCCAGACCATATTCGTGAGCTTCAATTCATAGAATAATTCGGCAATATTCTCCCTTCCATAATGGGGTAACCGGCCATCCCCGATCATGAACCCATAGCCTCCATTTGCCAGAAAATTGCGATGACCACTGGAAATCCCGTTGGATAATAAAGCAATGCCGATATTATCGGCGGATCTTTTCCAGCGCTGCCCGAAAATGCGCAACCCTCCGCTCACCGTGTTGTCGATCTCTGCAAAGGCCCAGATGGCGGTCTTACCGTCATTCCATCCTGCTCGAAAGAAAGCGTTCACCGTCTTGCTCAGTTCCTGGTCGGCATTGAGGCCGAAGCCGATCTTTTTTGACCCGTATTTTTCCCCATAAATGACATCCATGCTGGTATCGGTGCCATTCAGCTTCGCGGCTACGACATCATTATAATTGGGCGCTTTGTTAATATTATAGAAGCTCAATAGCCGGACGGCTCCTTTATGACCGTGCAGGGAATAACGTCTTTCCAGCTCCAGGTTCTCGCTGTTGGTCTTAGAATAGTGCCAGTCCAGATCGGGACCGTTCGAATTTTTTGGCTCCAGGGCGGTAGCCACACGGAAGGTCCAGCCGGGTCGGACATATTCTGCCGCGAATCCACAGGTATAACCGCGCGTATTAGCCGCATAGTCATAAGCCCCGTTGTTCATCAACGCCCAGTTCATAAAGTCGGAACGGGGATCATGGCTCACATTGTTCTTATCGAAGAAATCGCCGAGGGAGAATTTTCCGATGGTAAGGGTGATCCGGGTGGTGGAAACCCTTTCCTTCACCTGGTTCTGGTCTTCGCTGATCTCCTCGTAATGCTCCTTGTCAAGGAATATATGCTGACGCAAGAAGATACGGCCTGTATAGACGGTAGGTTGGGGGTCACCGATGCGGAAGGTCTCGCCATTCGGGAAACCGGCGATCCCCACGGTGCTGCTCATGCCTTTTCCTCCTGTCATTTCCGGATTGAAATAAATAGCGGCGCCTTGCCATAATTTCCTGCCCAGGTAGAAGGTCGAAGTGACGGAATAAGCCCGTTCACTGATGCTTTGCAGGCTGTTCTGTCCGCTGTAGGGAGACTTGAAGGAGGGATGCCCCTGGATAATGCCTGTGAACTGGAAATGGTAGGACCACCCGGAATCTTTCAATAAAGCATCGTTCTGTTGACCTACCGATGCGGCTGTCAACACGAAAAGGGATGCAGATAAAAGAAGTAGCCGGCGGGTTGAATTCATATTGAAAAAGTTGCGCAAAACTAGACCGGATAAGCTATTGGACCAAATTTTTTATGGCAACTGAGTTGCTTTTTGAGCAGGCGGGTATTATTTTTTTGTTAACCCGGAGCGCTTTTTTTCAGTTATTTATTGTTTTTCAGACACTTATTTTCTCTTGGAAATTTATCGTTTCCCTGGTATTTATCATTTCCCTTGTGCTTATCATTTTCCAGGTGTTTATTGGTTTTCAGCATTTACCGAAGCTTTGATCATGCGGTCTTTTCCCTGCAGGTCTTTTTTGAGGATGATGTTATCGAAGCCATGACGACGGAAGACCTGGCCGGTCTCTGCTGCGAGGTCCTCATGCAGTTCGACGAAAATATTTCCCCCGGGGGCTAAATGATGGCCTGCAAAAGCGGCGATGGCCCTGTAAAACAGGAGAGGGTCTTCATTTTCAACGAACAGGGCCAGGGAAGGTTCGAATGCCAGCACATTGGCCCTCATCGTCAGCCGGTCCTTCAATGGGATATAGGGCGGATTGCTGACGATGAGATCGAACAGAGGGAGAACGGGGATGACGGCGAACCTGTCATTCCCGCGGGAAGCTACGGGACCGGATAATGATTGAAGAATGTCAAAATGGAAAAAATTGACGGGAGTATCGTTATCGGCTGCGTTTTGCCGGGCTAGGGACAGGGCGGCTTCGCTGATATCGCAGGCAAGGACGGTGGCTTCCGGCAATTTTTTTTTCAGGGAGATCGGGATGCAGCCGCTGCCGGTACCGATGTCTAATAGCTGAAAGCCGTTAGCTGATGGCTGGCTGCTTTTGGATGCTTGTTGACTGGCTGCTGTTTGGAGGATCCATTCCACGAGTTCTTCCGTTTCGGGCCGGGGTATCAGGACCCGTTCGTCCACCCGGAATTGCAGTCCGCAGAACCAGCTTTCTCCCAATACGTATTGGACGGGTCTGTGCGTCTGTAGCTCTTCGGTATACTTTTCCAGGAGGCTTTGGTCTTCGGGGGAAAGAAGGCGGTTGCTGAGCAGGATCCGGTCGATCTTCTTCAGGCCGGTGATCTTTTCCATGACCCAATCGGCGATCGTGGCGGCTTCCCTTTCATCGTAAAGGGCGCTAAGCGTGTTTTTCAGTTGCTGCTGTGCTTCCCGTAAGGTCATTTGCAAAGTTACAGTGAAAAAATGCGCAACGGAACAACAATGTAATGTCAATGTAAAGCCCAATGGGGGGAATGGAGTATTTTTGCGGTTAAATCTTAACAAGCAGTCAATTGGACAAGCCTGAACTATATATGCACCGGTGCCTGGAGCTGGCCCGCCTGGGCGCAGGTCATACTGCCCCGAATCCCATGGTGGGCGCGGTATTGGTCTATGAGAACCGGGTGATCGGGGAGGGCTATCACCGGCAATATGGCCGGGAGCATGCAGAGGTGAATTGCATCCGGTCTGTCAGGCCGGAGGACGAGGCCCTGGTATCTAAATCTGTCCTGTATGTTTCGTTGGAGCCCTGTGCTCATTTTGGCAAGACGCCTCCCTGTGCGGACCTGATCATCAGCAGGCAGATCCCTTCGGTAGTGGTAGGCTGCCGGGATCCTTTTCCTGCAGTGAATGGGAAGGGGATCGAAAAGCTTTTGGCTGCAGGGGTATCCGTCAATCTGGGAGTATTGGAAACAGCGTGCATGGAATTGAACAGGCGGTTCTTTACTTTTCACACGCGGCACCGGCCCTATATCGTCCTGAAATGGGCGCAGAGTGCCGATGGGAAAATAGCTCCCCCGGACCGTTCGCGGGTCTTTATCTCTAATGAGTATACGAACCGGTTGGTCCATAAATGGCGGGCGGAAGAAGCCTCGATACTGGTTGGGACACAAACGGCGATGGCCGATAATCCGGCATTGACAGCGAGGCTTTGGACCGGGCCCGATCCAGTCAGGCTGGTGATCGATACAGACCTCCGGCTGCCCCGGACACTGCAGGTCTTCGATGGCCGGGTAAGGACCATTGTTTTCAACAGGCACAGGCATGAGGAAGAAGAAAATCTGTTCTATTACCAATTGGCTTCCGGCAGCAACCTGGTGCAGCAGGTATTACTGGCGTTGCACGAATTAAAGATCCAGAGCGTCCTGGTGGAAGGCGGGGCCCGGCTTCTGGAGTCTTTCATAGACGAAGGTTACTGGGATGAGGCGAGGGTGATCACCAATGAGGACCTGATAATCGGGGAGGGGATTCCTGCGCCCGTTCCGGAAAACGGAGTAAGCATAGGCAAAGAGAAGATTTTCTCCGATACGATCCGGTATTATAACAATCCTGCATCTCTATAAAACATACGATCTCATTTTAACCAAAGAGAAATAGCTGTTTAACCAAAGAAGAACAAAATATCTAACCGAAGGAGAGTAAAAACATGCCGGAACAGGATTTTTTTTATACGATAGAGAAAGCTGCAATGGCCGAATATAAGGACCGGGGCAGTAAATTCATCGCCTATGCATGCCCGGTCAGGAGCGTGGAGGATTTTAAATTGAAATTGAACGAAATAAAAAAAGAGCATCCCAAGGCGACCCACCATTGCTTTGCCTATCGCATAGGCCTTGACGGGAATGTATTCCGTGTGAGCGATGACGGTGAACCCTCCGGAACGGCGGGAAGGCCCATCCTGGGACAGTTGGATAGCAAGGAGCTGACCAATACGCTGGTCGTAGTGGTCAGGTATTTCGGAGGCACGCTGCTGGGGGTGCCTGGACTGATCAATGCCTACCGCTCGGCGGCTTCCCTGGCGATACAAATGACCCCGGTCGTGCAAAAGCCGGTCGAAATAAAATACATTATACAGTTCGACTATACGCAAATGCATGATGTCATGCAGGTTGTGAAGCAGATTGGGTGTTCGGTCCTGGAGCAGGAAATGAACCTTTTCTGCCGTATCTCGGTAGGTATCTCCCGGGGAAGGTTGGAGGAAGCCATTTACCGGTTCCGGGAGATACCCAACCTGGAATGGCAAAAGGCGATTTAAATTAAAACCGGTCGCTGACTGCGAGGTCCTTGTTGCCGGGGATATATTTATAAAAGCCTTCCCCGCTTTTGACCCCGAGATAACCGGCAGAGACCATATTGGTGAGCAGGGGGCAGGGAGCATATTTGGGGTTCCCGAAACCGTCATGGAGGACATGGAGGATGGAATGGCAGGTGTCCAGCCCGATGAAATCCGCCAGTTGCAGGGGACCCATGGGGTGCGCCATGCCCAGTTTCATAATTGTGTCTATCTCTTCTACACCCGATACCCCTTCGTAGAGGCTAAAAATGGCTTCATTGATCATGGGCATCAGGATCCTGTTGGCGATGAATCCCGGGTAATCCTTTACCACGCAGGGGATCTTGCCAAGTCGGCGGGATAGTTGCACGATCGTGTCCGTGACTTCCTTTGTAGTGGCATAACCGTTGATGATCTCCACCAATTTCATGACCGGTACGGGATTCATAAAATGCATGCCGATGACCGATCCGGGACGTTTGGTCGCTGCAGCGATCTCCGTGATGGAAATGGAGGAGGTATTGGATGCCAGGATACAGGCCGGGGGCGCGAATTCATCGAGCTGACGGAAGAGGGTCAGCTTCAGGCCGGTATTTTCCGTAGCTGCTTCCACGACCAGTTCGGCATCTTTTACTCCTTTTGCGAGTGTTGTTTCCAATTTGATACCGGATAGGGTGGCTTTTTTCTGCTCTTCGGTGAAGTTGCCTTTGGCGATCTGCCTATCCAGGTTACGGACGATGGTCTGCAGGGCCTTGTCCAGCTGAGGTGCCTGGGTATCAACCAGGATGACGGTGAAACCATTCTGTGCGAAGACATGGGCGATACCATTACCCATGGTACCGGCACCTATGACAGTGATATTTTGCATATGGAGCTGCTAATTGTTATTCCTGAAGTCGCCCCGTTTCCAGGCCTGGATAAAGTCAGCCCAGGCCAGGGGGTTGAAAATGTTCTGAGGGGGGGCCTGTCCCTGATAGTAGTATTTGGTGGCATTTTGTTTTAAATAGGTGCTGGCGGCTTCCTGGGCATCGGCGGGCAGGCTGCGGGCCAGGATACGTCGTTTGGAGGCAGACGTATTCTGCCGGGCTATTTCGATCTCGTCATCCGGGACCCTGGTATTGACGAAATCCCGTTCAAACTGCTCCCGCGTCGGTTTGGGTCTGATAATGGTAGCTGGCAGGAAAACCGTGTCGGTGACCATTAATTGTATGACACTGAACTGATTGCCCTTGAGCGTATCGGGGATAGTTATCAGGATAGATTTGTAACCGATGCTGCTGAACTCGATCTTATCTCCTTTAAGCACTACGATCGAAAAAACACCCTGATCAGCCGAATAAGCGCCCTGGTTATGCCCTTTTACCGACACCGTCACCAGCGGGATACCTCTCAGGCTGTCTGCGGTCATAATCACCCCATACAACTGAACGACCGAATCCTTCAACTTGTCGAACTGGGCCTGTACGGCGAAAGGTGCGGATAATAACAAGATATACAGTACAATTTTTTTCATTCGGCGTTCTTTTTCATCTTCCCGTACTCACAGGGATGTCAAGTTAGTGATTGTCAGTCGGTCCTAAAATTAGCGGTCGGTTTCAAAATTAAACTTTAAACCGCAATTAGTAAACAAAGTAAAGGGAGCATTGGTTAATTTTGTCTCAAATTAGAGTTTTTAACAAAATCTTGCGCATGACAACTGAAAAAGTTTTGGAGGCATTGAGCAATGTACAGGAGCCCGACCTTGGGAAAGACATTGTTACCCTTAACGTGGTGAAGGATATAGAGATAGAAGGG
>PLXD01000570.1 GCA_003151295.1 Chitinophagaceae bacterium
AGCTAGCTTAAGCACGCTTGACATCTTCGACAGATCCAGTCAAAATGCATCTCAATTGAATACACCGCTGGGGGTGCCGCGGATGACTGTCGTCATTCGGGCTGAGAGGCATAATAGCCAACCCTATGAACCTGATCCGGGTAATACCGGCGTAGGGAGGAAAAGATGATAACAGGCAAAATTAACAACAAACGTTTTATGAACCTCCAGGAATGGTGGCATCTATTGATGCAACAGATAAGCCAGACAGATGGTCTGCAATGGGTGGCCGTAGCATTGGGTGTAGCGGAAGTGCTGTATGCGAAAGCCAATAAGATAGCTTTATACCCCATCGGGATTGCCGGCACCCTGCTTTCCATTTACATACTTTATAAGGCAGGGCTATTTGCGGAAAGCCTGTTAAACGGTTATTATGTGGCGATGAGTATTTATGGATGGTGGTACTGGATCCAAAAGAAAAATGAACCCCCGGTAAAAGCGACTTATTGTGACACCCGGGAGTGGATAATGGTCGGCGGAATCGTTTTAGGCGGATCCGTGTTGCTGTCTATACTATTGAGATATATCACACCCTCTACGGTGCCGGTATGGGACGCCTGGGTGAGTGCTACGGCCTGGGCGGGGATGTGGCTGCTCGCGAAACGCAAGATCGAAAATTGGATACTGCTTAATGTATCCAATGCCTTTGCCATTCCCCTGTTGATGTATAAGCAGTTGCCCCTATATGCAGGGCTTACCCTGTTTCTTTTTATCGTAGCAATACAAGGCTATTTCCAATGGAGAAAAATCATCCGGTCGGAAAATAACGTTACGAATGCCGCCATTGTATAACCTGCTGGCAAATGCGGAAATCTGAACAGGGAAATCCGATAAAACTGAATAGAGAATTAAAACTGAATAAAAAGATATGAATAGAGAAGGAATTCCACATCCATCCGCCTTTATCCCAGCTTCCTTAACGGGAGCGATTCGCGACCTGGCGCCGGAAGCGGAAAAATCCGGCCGCTTGCATCCGCAGCAACTATCCATTATCTACGAACAAAAATGGTTTAACCTCTATGTGCCGGAAGAATATGGAGGCTTGGCGCTTTCCCTGCCGGAAGGACTGAAAATTCAGGAGGGCCTGGCCTGGGCAGACGGGAGTACCGGATGGACGGTTACACTATGCAGCGGTGCGAATTGGTTTGCAGGTTTTCTGAAGAAGGAGATCGCAAAGTCGCTTTTTAAAGACCCGAAGGTATGCCTTGCAGGGAGCGGACGGCCTTCCGGCATCGCAAAACGGACGAGCAACGGTTATACGATCACCGGCAGTTGGGATCATGCGAGTGGTGCTCCTCATGCTACGGCTTTTACCGCCAATTGCCTGATAGAAGAAGAAGGAGTATCTGTCTGCAATGCTGATGGCGGGCCTTTGGTGCGGGCTTTTGTATTTTTAAGAGAGGAAGTCATCGTGAAAGAGAACTGGCGCTCCATCGGCATGATCGCTACGGCCAGCCACCGTTTTCAAGTGAAGCAGTTGGAGGTGACGGAGGAAAGGTGTTTTACCATTGACGGCAGCCATGCTGTTATATCATCCCCGCTCTATCAATATCCTTTTATGCAACTGGCCGAAGCGACACTGGCGGTAAACAGTTCCGGCATGGCCGCGCGCTTTATAGAGATAGGAGGGGGTATAATGAGCGAAAGGGCAGCCTATAAAAATGAGAAAGCAGGATCCAAAAGCGAAGGAACTGGATCTTTACTGCTGCCTATCTGTGAGGCAAAAGATAAACTGCAGGATTTGAGAGAGGCATTCTATACAGCCGTACGATTTTCCTGGGAATCGAACTTGCTAAACCGTCCTATCCCAAAGGTCCTGTTGGACGAAGTGAGTCGGACAAGCCGCAACCTGGCGGCAGGGGCCAGGCAACTGGTCGATGACCTCTATCCCTTGTGCGGACTTATCGCCGCAGATCCCATCACTGAAATAAACCGCGTTTGGAGAAACCTGCATACCGCCAGCCAGCACTCGCTACTGGCATACGCCGGCAAGGCCAATTCCTGATAAGCACGCTCATCGAATAGTCAAGATAAATGGAACCATTAAAAGAAAGGGAGGTTACTTATATGGGCAAGGCATAAATGAATTTGCTTCCCTGAGACATTCCTTCCTGCCCATTGTGGCTTTCTACCCAGATGCGGCCCCCTAATTTGTGGATAAATTCTTTAGAGATCGTTAAGGCGATACCGGCGCCCTTGTCCACCCCGTTCTTACTATCGGTAAAGGAGAAGAGTTTTTCCGCCTGTTCTTTTGAAACGCCTTTCCCTTCGTCCCTGACCGCGACGATTATTTCTTTGTTATCTCTCCTGGCTGTAACGGTGATAGTTCCTCCCATAGGAGAAAATTTCAGGGCGTTGTGTATCAGATTCCGGTTGACAAACTGTACTATTTCCTTATCCGAATGAAGTACCAGGGTCGTAGCGACCTTATTCTGAAATTTTATTTGTTTTGCAGCTGCCTGATCCCTGAACATAGAAGCCGATTCGTCTACCAGCTCATGGACGGTCAGGAACTCCGGGTGGAATACATATCCCGATAGCTGTTTTTTTATCCAGTTCAGGATATTGTCAAATGTCAGCAGGATGTTCCGGACCTCGGTATCTATCGACCGGTAAATACGGGGTAACTCCTCTTTATTGAATGCGGCGGAACTATCTAGCAGGCTGACCATGGAAAGCACGGAATTCAAAGGCGATCTGAAATCATGCGCCAGCATGGAAATAAGGGTCGCTTTAAATTCATCGGACTGCTGTAACAATTCGTTCTGTGCGCTTATCTTTTCATGGAGGATAGCCTGCGTTCTCGAATGCCTTCTTGACATTTTATACAGGAGGAATATAATGATGATGATGACCGCACTCAAGAGGCACAGCCCTGCCAGCAAGGCTATTTTCCGATTGTTCTTTTTATTGATGACTTCCAGTTGTTTAACCTGTTCCTGTGCGGTATTGTACTGGATATAATCTCCGATAAAACTTTTATTGTTTTCATTATCCTGCCCGAGGGCATTGACCAGCAATTTATTCAATTTCAGCTCCTGCGGTTCATCGTTTTTTATTTCATAGCAGTTCAAAAGGGATTGCAAGACCTGTGACTGCATGTATCCATAACCGTTTGCAAGAGCCAGGCTGTACATCCTGTTGTAGCATTCTATGGCGCTGTCTATATCGTCCTTTGCCATAAAATAGCTGCCATACAGGTCCAGTCCTTCGATTTCATGGTATTCCCATTGATTCCGCTTGGCCATATCCAGCGACTGAAGGATATAGGGTAACGCTTCCGTTCCTTTCTTTTTATCTAATAATTTTTCGGCTTTTATTTGTTTAAGGAAGAGCAGTACCCGTTCATCCTTGTATTTTACAGCGATCTGTTCCGCTTTTTGCAGGAAATTGCGGGATGAGTCCTCTGACAGACCGGGATTCAGGTTATCGAAATTGGCATACAGCATGCTCATGATGGAATCGTTTCCCGATCCGTAGGCAGCCAGTCCGCCGGCTTCATTGAGCGCCTTTCGGGAAAACTGTATGGCATTTGGATTATTTCCTGCCGCAGAATAAGTTATCGCAGAATTCATCAGCATCTGTGCGACATCCGGTATATCATCGATCTTTTTATAGGCCGACAGGGCCTTGCTGAATGAACCCAGGGCCTGGCTGTATAAGCCTTTCAGAAAGAGGGCGGCAGCTATATTATTAAAGGCATCTCCCTGCCCCTTGGTGTAATTCAGCCTATCGGCCATCGATTTGGCGCGTACGCTATAGTAAAAGCAGCTATCGGCATTCTTCATATGTATCAATAGGCCGATCCTGTTCAGGACGTCCACATATTGCAGACTGTCCCGGGTGCCCGGCAGTTGGCTTTGTAATTGCCGGATCTCCGCAATTTGGCCAAAAGAGGCAAAAAAGAGTAAAAGGCTCCCTAAACCTGGTACTCCATATCTTATTACCCGAAGGGTCAACCCACTCATATCCTGCTGTGTTTTAAGCATTAACGTAAAGAAATCGTATTCATTTCACCCCGGATCATGTTTTTTAGACCGTGGGTACGTTCCGGATCCCGGCTGCAGCACTTTGTCAGGACGAATCAGATTGAATTACAAGCGAACATTCAATATATCGAAACCGGGCAATTTTAACGGAATTGATTCAATAATCTATTGATTTTCATATATATACAAAACTGGCATTTAATTAGTACGAACAAGCGGACCGGTATGTTCCTTCACAAATTCAAACCCCGGATATGCTTAAAAACTATTTTAAAACGGCGTCAAGGGTAATTAATATGGAGCGGCATACCGGGTCTTATCCGGCTTGGGTGTATACCTTCGGTTGCTGAATATTCCCATTCCTGGTAGCTACGGACCTAGCGCCGACGAGCCGGATATGGTGTTTTAGTGCTTGTTATAATAAGATCGGATGGCGTTTGAATTCCCTGGTCCGGTCGAAGAGATAGCGATAGGTCGTCAGGGTCCTGGTTACCGAGACCTCTCCCAGGGATTTCGCAATATTGATCATTTTGGGGTTGAAGTCCCCAATCCACTGCATCTCGTAAGAGTTATAAACAGTCAGTTGCTGTACCACCTTGCCCGTTTCCACGATCAGGTAGGAATCCACCCCCTTTCCCTGGAATTCGGGTATCAGCGCAAATACCAATCCCGTAAACTTATGGCAGGATTTCCGGTATTTCAACCACAGGAATTGAAGTTTCTGCAACAGGCCAAACCGGCCGTTGAAGTGTTTGAAATATTGATTGAGATCCGGGATATTTATGAACATCGCAATAGGCGTCTCTTTGTAATAGGCGAACCATACGATCCTTTCATCCATCAGGGGCTTCATTTTGCGGAACAGGGTCATCACCTGGTCCTTCTTCATCTCCTTTAAACCCCCATGTCCTGCATAGGCTTTATTGTATATCGTCGTGAAATCCTCCGCATAGCTCTCCAGCCGTTTCTTTTCGATATGGCGGGCGCTATAGCCTGGATCCAGGGCCAGGGCCGCGTGACGTTCCCGGACCTTTTGACTAAGCTTCCGGGCAGGATCCATGCCAAAACAGAGTTGGTTAAAATAAGGCTTGAACCCGTAATTCTCCAACAGCTTCTTATAATAAAGCGGATTGAAATTCATGCCATACAGGGGCTCATGAAAACCATCCACCAACAGCCCCCACCATTTGTCACGCTCGCCGAAATTGATCGGTCCATCCATCGCTTCCATGCCTTTTTGCAATAGCCAATGGCGGGCGACGTCAAGCAGCATATCCGCAGCTTCCTGGTTATCAATACAATCAAAAAAACCGATGCCTCCGACAGGCACATCATCTCCCTTATTCCTGTATTTTTTGTTCACAAAGGCCGCGATCCGCCCCTGCAGTCGTCCATCCTCGTTCTTCAGCACCCAGCGGGCACATTCCCCATGCCGGAAAGCCTTATTCCGGGCAGGGTCGAATACTTCACGGATCTCATCGTCGATGGGGCGTATATAGCCCGTTATTTCCCGGTTCAGGACCCTATTCACCTTTATAAAATCGTTTGCCAGCGAGGGGTCGGTAACTTGTATCAGTTGCATAATTTCCAGTCTGGGGCACAAAAATAGAGATATTGAGAGGGAAATTACATTTTTAAGAATTTAGAAGCCGGGATTTCGGATTTTTCCATGTGTTCCCTTACCTTTGCAGCCGAAATTAAAAAGCTATTAATAACTCCCATCATTTTTAAAATAAGTTGATTATATGCCAACTACTGGTAAGATCAAACAAATCATCGGTGCCGTAATCGATGTGCAGTTCGAAGGAAAACTCCCCGAGATCTATAATGCACTGGAATTGAAAAAGGCCAATGGCGAGACATTGGTCCTGGAAGTGCAGCAGCATCTTGGAGAAGACAGTGTCCGTTGCATCGCCATGGATGGGACCGAAGGACTTGTTCGCGGTCTTCCGGTATCGGATACCGGGGCTGCCATCGCCATGCCCATCGGGGAAGGCATCAAAGGCCGTCTGTTCAACGTGACCGGAGACCCGATCGATGGGCTACCCGCCGTGTCCAAAGTGAACGGCCGTCCTATTCATAATAAGCCTCCGGCTTTCGAAAATCTCAGCACCTCAACCGAAATATTATTTACCGGTATCAAGGTCATCGACCTGATTGAGCCCTACGCAAAAGGCGGTAAGATCGGTCTGTTCGGTGGTGCCGGTGTGGGTAAGACCGTATTGATCCAGGAACTGATCAATAATATCGCTAAATCTTATGCCGGTCTTTCGGTTTTTGCCGGTGTGGGCGAACGTACACGTGAAGGGAATGACCTGATGCGTGAAATGATCGAAGCGGGCATCATGAAATATGGGGATGACTTTATACATAGCATGGAAAAGGGAGGATGGGATCTCAGTAAGGTGAACATGCAGGAACTGGCTGAGTCGAAAGCTACTTTCGTGTTTGGGCAGATGAACGAGCCTCCCGGAGCCCGTGCCCGTGTGGCGCTCAGTGGTCTTACCATCGCGGAATATTACCGTGACGGAGATGGCAAGGGACAGGGACGTGATATCCTCTTCTTCGTGGATAATATCTTTCGTTTCACCCAGGCCGGCTCCGAAGTATCTGCCCTGTTGGGCCGTATGCCTTCTGCAGTAGGTTACCAGCCGACCCTGGCTACCGAAATGGGCCTCATGCAGGAGAGGATTACTTCTACCAAGAATGGTTCCATTACCTCCGTACAAGCGGTATATGTCCCTGCGGATGACCTTACCGATCCTGCTCCGGCAACGACTTTCGCCCATCTCGACGCCACAACGGTATTGAGCCGAAAGATCGCCGATCTGGGTATCTATCCTGCCGTGGATCCCCTCGATTCCACTTCCAGGATCCTCACCCCTAAGATCGTCGGTGAAGCGCATTACAACTGCGCCGACCGTGTGAAACTGATCCTGCAGCGTTATAAGGAATTACAGGATATTATCGCCATCCTCGGTATGGATGAGTTGA
>PLXD01000300.1 GCA_003151295.1 Chitinophagaceae bacterium
ATTTCTATCCCGACCTGCCCAAAGGGTACCAGGTATCCCAGCATACTACCCCCATTTGCAAGGGGGGTAGGGTGACGATCAGGACCGGGGCGGGGGAGAGGGATGTCCGGCTTAACCGCATACACCTCGAGGAAGATGCCGGGAAGAGCCTGCATGATATTGACGCCGATAACACCTGTGTCGATTATAACCGTGCTGGAGTACCCCTCATCGAGATAGTGACGGAGCCGGATATGCATAGCAGTGAAGAAGCCCATGCCTTTCTCACCGNNAAATATGCGACGGCAATATGGAAGAGGGTAGCATGCGTTGTGATGCGAATGTTTCGGTGAGATTGAAAGGTGACCCTATCCTTGGAACCAAAGTGGAGGTCAAGAACCTCAATTCCATCCGCAATGTAAAAAAGGCCATAGAATATGAGGCTAAAAGGATGATGGACCTCGTGCACCAGGGAATACCCATCCGGCAGGAGACCAGGAGTTTCGAGGATTCGGACGGCAGCACTTTCGCGCTACGAAGCAAGGAAGAAGCGAATGACTACCGTTATTTCGCCGATCCCGATCTGCCCCCGTTCCATATAACCGATTCTTTTTTGAATGCAATCCGCGAAGCCCTTCCGGCTCTTCCCGAAGAGCTCACCATGAAATTTATGNNAAGGGTGATTTGTGACGATAAGGATACCGTAGACTATTTTGAACAGTTGATAAAGGAGACGACTCACTACAAGGCTGCCGCAAATTGGCTCCTGGGTCCGGTCAGATCCTGGTCCAATGAACAAGGGCTACCCGTAAAAAAATTCCCGGTACCCCCCCCGGTCCTGGCCCAGCTCATCGAATTGGTGGAAGAGGGGCAACTGAATTTTTCCATCGCCTCCTCAAGGATCATTCCCGCGCTGATCCGGGAACCATCCCGCGAGCCGCTGGAGATCGCCCGGTCATTGAACCTCCTCCAAAGCTCGGACACGGATGAGACAGCTGCCTGGATTGAACAGGCCCTTGCTAAAATGCCCGATAAAGTGAGCGAGTATAAAAAAGGCAAAAAAGGGCTGATCGGATTGTTCGTCGGAGAGGTTAAAAAAATATCGGGGGGGAAGGCGGATCCCAGGCTGACCAATCAATTGCTGCTCGAAAAATTGGAGAAATAAATAAATCATATCGCTTCTAAAAAGAAACCGGATAATTATGTTTACAAGATATTTTTTAATGACAATGAGCGTTACGTTTCTCTTGCTGTCTTCCTGCCAGAACAAGGGTAAAGGGAAATTTACGGTCGCAGGAACTTTCAAAAATGCCGACCGGCTCGGACTTGCCGGTCTTCCCCTCAAAGTATATCTCCAGGAGGTCTCTTATGGCAAGGAACAGGCTCCTGTTTCCCTCGACTCGGCAAAGCTCTCCGGCAGCAACGGGAGTTTCACGCTTTCCTGCCCGGGTAAATGGCAGGCCGTGTATGAATTGGTCTTCGGCGATAATATCCTGGCCCTCCCCCTGATCGACGATGCTTCCGAAATCAAAGTGGATATCGACCTGGGTAAAAAAGACGATTTTTATGAAGTGAGCCAGTCCGATGCGAGTGCCAGGCTAAAAGACCTGATCATCATTTTCGGGAAAAAGAACTTCGAGGTCGAAAGACGTTTTGCGGAATTGGATAGCCTCAAGCGCACGGGTGCCCCCGACAGTGTTCAGATCGGCGCTACCAATGCAAAAAACAACGCCATGGAGGAATTGAATACCTACCTGAAACAATTCATCAACACCAATGATAATGCCACCGTGAGCGTCCTGGCCCTAGGCTGGGCCAACCGGAGTTTTTCAACGGCCGATTTTGAATCTTCCCTCAAGGAACTAACGAAAAAATTTCCTGATAATACCATGGTGCTGGGCATGAAAAAAGAATATGAACAACAGTTGGCCCAGCAGCAGGCCCAAATGGCGGAAATGGAAAAAAAGCAGAAAGACAACAGTTGGGTAGGCAAAGAGGCGCCCGAACTAGCCCTTCCCGATATAAACGGCAAGATCGTTTCCATAGCCTCCTATAAAGGGAAATACCTGCTCGTGGATTTCTGGGCCAGTTGGTGCGGTCCCTGTCGTGGCGAGAACCCGAATGTTGTAAAAGCCTACAATGAATTCAAAGGCAAAAATTTCGCCATCCTGGGCGTGTCCCTCGATAAGGAAAAAGAACCATGGCAACAGGCGATCAGTGACGACAAACTGACCTGGACCCATGTGAGCGATCTGAAATACTGGAACAGCAAGGCTGTTGAAATTTTTAAATTCGAAGGCATCCCCTATAATGTGCTCATCGATCCCCAGGGAAAAGTCATTGCAGAAAGCCTGCGCGGCGATGACCTGGAAAATAAGCTCAAAGAGGTGCTGAACTAAAGTGCATTCACCTCGGGGCCACCTCGCGATCGACAGTTTATTTTACCTCACGACGGTTGTCACAAAATCCCCAAAACTGCCGGCGGCTACCGTAATCGTATAGCTGATAGTAAACGTGTCCATGCAGGAAGAGAAAGTGCCTGTCCCAGCGGGACTAGCCGTCACCGGTCCATAGGTCGGATCGACATATAGGATCTGTTGCGGGATGAATGTTTTAAAATTTCCGGGGTCCGTCCAATCCAGGTTAAGCGTCAGCGTAGTCCCGACTCCCCATAGATCCACCATGGTAGCGGTAGCCGTGGTGGGTCCGGTAGAAACGATATCGCTGAAGGTAATAAGATAGGGGCCGGATGGTGGACTTCCCGCCTGGTTATCATAACAGTTGTTATAGTCCCCTTTCAGGTCATTTAATACTACGTTGCAATATTGCTGCATCATCAAAGTATACTTATTATTGGTCGATAAGGGAGTGACATCTCCGCCGGTTATGGTGAAGATCAGCGTATCCAGCCTCCCGGAAGCATAGGCGCTATAAATGCCCTTCACCGGGATCGAGTCTACGACCATTCCCGCAGGGATCGTGATGGACGTGGAATCAGGCAGGGTATACTCCTGGCCGCTGACGGCGCCGCTCGGCGAACTGATAGAGAATTTCAGCACCCGGTCTGCATTGGAAACCGTAGAGATGCCGATGGGTATTTTGAAAACGCTGGTAGGAGTATCGGTGATAAAGTAGTTTCCCATATTGGACTTGGGCGATGCCGCGAATTCGGCGAAGGCCGGCGTTTCGATCTTTTGCTTCACGCAGGCGCCCAGGGCCAGGGTAAGCAGCAATAATGGGATATAGAGGATTCTGTTCGATGACATGTGGAATGCGTTTTATTAAGATGCTTTTCTTGTTGTTTACTATTGTTTACAATGGGGTTCGCGTTGTTTACAATAGGTGTTATNNTTTCCGATTGGGGGATCTGCCATCTCCACCGGTTGTCATTGGCGAAGACCTTGATCATGCTCCACTCGACTCCATCCCGCACCATGTCCTTCTGGTATCTTTTGAGATCGAAATATTCGACGCCCATTTCCCCTAATAATTCTTTGCGTCTTTCTACGCGGATCTCGTCGAGAAATGCCATCGTAGTCGCTGCCTGCGACGTGGCCGCGCTGGTGTCCCTTTCTATTTGTAATTTGTATAACATGCTTTTGGCCAGCGACAGCTTATTTTGCTGAGC
>PLXD01000491.1 GCA_003151295.1 Chitinophagaceae bacterium
GACTAATATAACGGTTCACCACTATCTTAAGGTTATTTGTATTAAAGTTCCACTCCCTCAGCATATCTAAAAGTATCTGTAAATTTTTTACGTCTGGAATAGTGAACTGGGTAAGCAGCAAAACCATATCAGCCTCAGCGCACACTTTGAGAAAGAATTCATCCAACCACTTGCCGAGGTCAACCACAATATAGCTATACATATCTCGCAATATTCAAAAGAGGCTATCTAAAACCTCTTCTAAATATTCCTGATCCCTGAGGCCTGGTATACCATACAGGATTGCCAACTTGGTGTCATAAGGCTGCATGATGCCTTCCACAAAAGATCTATCCAGGTTGGAAAGATTATTTATTAGGTTCGCAAAAGATAATTTCGATGTCTGGTTAAGAAAGTTCCCCACGTCAGGAAAAGGCCGTCCCAAATCTATCAGGGCTACACGTTCTGCTGTCATGTCTGATAATGCCACTGCAAGATTTATTGCAACCGTGGTGCTTCCCACCCCGCCTTTATGCCCGGTAACTACCAATATCTTTCCCTGTTTGGTCTTCCCTGCTGGCTCAAGCCGCTTTTTGGTTGTCCGTACCCGATTAAAAGCGNNATTCCCATTTGCATGGCCTGAATAATGAAATCCGCTTCAAGGTTATCCGAACACACCAGGATTTGAGTTTGAGGCAGTCCTTGGATAAGCTGTTCGAGCCACGAGGGAATTCGTTTCTCTCCCCGAATATCCACCAATATCGCATCAGGAGATAATGATTGAGTTTGGGCGATAAATTTTTGTGGATCCGAGCTCTGGCTCAATATTTTCACTCTCGGAATATTTTCCAGGATTTGCTTGATTTCAGGATACTGGACACCGGTTCCAAAAAGTAAGGCAATTTCTAAGTAATCAAGACTCATATCAATCTCCTCGGCAGAAGGGGAGCTATACGGATTGGCTCCTCCGATGATGGGTTATCTATAGATGTGAAACTGTACGGAAAACTGCTGGTGTTTGCTACCTGCCACCTACCTGCTACGACCTTCTCTGATCCGATCTCTTTCCTGCAATTTCTCTGAGCGGCCCTGCTTCCCGCCACCTCACGGACAGCTTTCTTGCCCAGCTTTCCCCGGGCAAGAGGCTCAAAAAATAGGATAACTTTCGTGTTTCTTCCTCAAGCTGCTCAGTCGCGTCTTCCCGGACAACGACCTGATTCTTTCCCATANNAGGTCATCTCCTCCCAATGGCGTCGGAGACGCTCCCCCAAAACTGCCGCCTCCTTGGCGCCGGTGCCTGGGAGCATCATGATAAATTCTTCGCCGCCGAAGCGCGCGGCCAAGTCCTCCTGCCGGCTATTTTCCATCAAGAGGTTGGCAAAAGCCTGGAGCATCTGGTCCCCGGCATTATGACCAAAATTATCGTTGATAGACTTGAAGTCGTCCAGGTCGGCCATGATGATGGACAGGGGAGTCTGGTGCCTCTGAGCAAAGGAGATGGCGCCGCCGAGGCTCTCCAGGAAGATGCGCCGGTTGGCGATGCCGGTCAACGGGTCGGTGCACATCAAAGTAATGATGCGGTCATGAGCTACCCGCAGGCGGTTAAAAGCAAAAATAATTCCCCCCAGGCCCAGAAGCCACAAGAGACCATGCCCCCACCAGAGGCCCACGGCAGTATCCGGCCGCTGCTGGGCCAGGTTCCACCAAAGGGATAACGCCACCACTACGGTCCACATGGCCAGGAGCGCCCAGGCATAGTAATTAAGGCGGGAGCCCTCTCCGTAGCGGGCAATGTGCTGATTCATGATAGGTTGAACCCTTGCCCTTTTCGTACCTCTAAATATCGTTCGATTTTAAAGGGCCGCATCGCTCAATGAGTTATACTTGCGCACTACCTCAGACTTATGCCATACCACGAGGGACCGGTTCCCTGGAGATCGTCAAAGTGCTAAATTCCATTGATATTATCCGGGGCATAGGTGATGCGGGTTAGGCCGGGAACATCGACCGTGACGCACCCATTTTCCAGCCTCTCGATGCAGTGCAGTGAATGCCCATGCGCTTCCGTTGCCTAAGTAACCAAAGCTCCTGCGGCAAGAGATGGATTGGAAGTAAAAATGGTTTCCCCATGTCTGGATCGTTTCACGATAGGAGTCATCACCCCATTCCTCCTGGATTTTCAAACTTCAGCCCGTTCGGGGAGGGCCGCTGGAGGCATTTGCTATGACTACGTCAGCCCGGGCAGCTCCGTTTGTGGGCGGCCCAAGCTCATCTCTTTAGACCCCGTTGTCTGTAAATATGCTAGAATCGCGACAAAATTGAATCAGGACATCCATTGATTTTGCCTCGGGAAACCCCTGATTCAGATGTAAGGGAGGGATGATTCGGGTTCAGTGATCCTATGGGGAATTTAAAATCAAGAGTCGGGTTGGTCGGGGAGTCCTTACGCCTTTATAGAACCAGACAAGAGTTGCTTGCCAGCGGTCATCTCCTTGAACCTAAATTGGCGTCGCTTTGCCATATAACTTGCCATGGCCAAAACTTATCAGATTTCTTGAAAAAGTTTTGATATGCTCTGCATAATGGAACGTTATGACTCTTGAAGCGAAGAGGCTTGTGAGAAGGATATAC
>PLXD01000036.1 GCA_003151295.1 Chitinophagaceae bacterium
GGTGGAAGGCCCCGCCCCGGTATACAATCGAGCGACCAGTAGCCGGATAGCTGCCGTCGGCATTGATCAGCCGTTCCTGGATGAGGGCGTACCTCTCGTCCCTCGCCTTTAGCTTGTCAGTCAGTGCGGCATAGTCGCCGTCTCCCAGGTACCATTGTTCGAACTGCCGAATGTAGAAATCAACACGCATGGGGTCCCAGGGCAGATCGTAGCGGCAGAAAAAGGCTTCGACCATTCCCGAGAACAGTAGCCAATTGGAAAAGCTGGGTTTGATCTCCCGGGTAGACCGAAGCGCTTGTACTACTTGCTTGCGGGTGGTATCGTTAAGATGGTCCCATAGCCAGGAGCATCTCAGGAAAGAAAGGGCGAAATAGCTGGCGTCCACCAAGGCCTGTGACGGACTCTCCCAGGCCATATAATCCCTGGCGGAAGGATCGACGGCGTGTTCGATCGCCGGTATCACCCATTCCCGGTATTGGTTCCGCAGGGCTATTTCCGCCGGGGAGCCGCCTTCGCCATTCAACCAGGGTGCGATCCCGCTAAGGGTCCGGGCGAATGCTTCCAGGGAGGCTGCCTTGCGACGGGATTCCGGGTTATCGGTTCTTTTCGATAAGACGAGAGGCATGGCTTTTTTCAGGTTGTCCCGGGCAAGGTTAGCAAGAACGGGGCGAGCCATTTTGTTGAGCTGCCGGAGCCAGTACTCCCTGTCACTGAGAGGGGGAATAGCCGGTTTGTTTTCTGCCGGTCTTTTCTCTCCCTTTCGGTACTGGGCAAAAGAGCCGGCAGGCAAAACAAAAAAGCAAACCAGGAGCGGCAGGAACCAGGATTTTATCAATACTTAATAATTTAATTATTTAGCATGTATATCTACCCAAAACATAAGCTGTTTATTTCGCAGGTGGTTATAATAATCCTTGAAATGATAAGCTAAATNNTCCTGGGAGATCTTCGCCGAAAGGCGCTATTTCATCGTCACCATCCAGTCCTCTTTTTTTTAATTCATAACGCCTGTTATTATATTTTACAGTAAACCGACCGGTGATCCTCTCCATATTTGACGCTATTGTTGTCGATAATTTACGCAAAAAACCATAATGATTTTTATCGGCTAATACCATAAGGCTTCGTTGATCAAGCAATTTGAACCTGGAGTAACCAGCCGAAACCAAAGCATCCAACGCCTCATATAATAAATGTTCATTTACATTTATTTCTGCAATACTGTCGCAGGAATTCTCGCAGGAAATATAGGTTGGGCAATCAGGATATCCTTTCAATTTGGCTATAGCCCTCGCGTCATAGCCTTCAATATCAATTTTACAATAATAGGGCGTTCCAAATTCTTCAAACAAAGAGTGTAGGGTCCTACCCGTCAATTCAAATGAATCTTTAATGGTGGCCCCTCTTTCGGATATTTTCTTTATTAATGAACTTCTCCCATCGTCACTGCATATATGAAAAACTACTTTCTTATGGTCATTATCTGCAATGGCTGTATTTATTACGATAAGTCTTCCGGCTTCAACCTCATTTTTAAATCTGATTTTTAGATACTCAGCAAGAGAAGGATTGGCCTCAATGGAGATTACCCTGTGTCCCTGAGTAAGATAATAAGCAGTATAGTCACCATTGTTGGCGCCTACATCATAAATCAGTTCTTTATTGGGCATTTATTTAATAATTTCATTGCGTTAATAATAGATTACCCATCCAGGCCGCCACGTCCGCCGTATAATTTCACCGGCTTGTCAAGCACCACTTTCAATACGGTCACATAAGGGTCCTGCACCTTTTCGGGGACGGGGATGTATACCAATCCGGGGACGGGGCTCCAGTAGATCTTGCCTACTACTTTATGAGAGAGGTGGGTTCCTTCCCCGAGCACTTCTATATCCCTGATGGTGTTGTCCAGTCCTTTCAGCACGACCTGGCCGCTGGTTTTACCCGGCAGGAAGAGATAGAGTATGGTAGAATCTTTCGATAACGTGGTAGGCCCGTAAAAATGTCCCTGAGGGATGCCGCCGAGGGCTCCGAAGATCGCTTCGGAATGCTTGTGGTTCCATTTGCCCAGTTCTTCCAGGACATGGACATCTTCAGGCGGAATGGTGCCATCTTCTTTCGGCCCGATGTCAAGCAGGAGGTTGCCCCCGTTCGATACTACATCCGCGAAGATCGTGATCACTTCGAAAGGCGTCTTCCAGTTGGTATCCTTGGGCTGGTAGCCCCAGTTGTTATTGATGGTCATGCATAGCTCCCACCAGTTATAGTGGGGACGTGAGACCGGGAAGTTCTGTTCGGGGGTATCATAGTCGCCATAACCTTGCAGCCGACCATTGATGATGGTGCCGGGGTTGCGGGCGAGCAGCATGCTGCGGACTTTTTCGCTCTGCCATTCTTCGGCACTATGCTCCCAGTCGCCGTCAAACCAGTAGAGATCGGGGTTGAACCAGTCGCTGATTTCTTTGAGCTGGCCCTGGAAAAAATGCTGAAATTTCAGCCATTTCTCCAGGTGGTCTGCCAGCTTGTAACGCGAGCTGTCTTTCAGGAAACCGGGATAGTCGGGATGGCTCCAGTCGATCAGGGAGAAATAAGCCCCGCATTTGATCCCGTCTTTGCGAAGCGCTTCGAATAGGGGCTTCACCAGGTCCTTGCGGGCGGGGGAATTCTTCACGACGCTGTAATGATTCTCTTTGGTATCCCATAACGCGACCCCGTCGTGGTGTTTGGTGGTGATCACGGCATAACGCGCGCCACTCTCTTTGATCAGGTCGGCCCAGTATTGGGGATCGTATTTGCTGGCCGTGAAGCCATTTAACTGCTTCATGTAGTCGGGCCATGAGATCTGCTTGTTGTGAAAGCTCCAACTCTCCCCAATCCCGTTCACAGCATAGATGCCATAGTGGATGAAGATCCCCAGCTTGGCGTCGGCAAACCATTGCATCTTAGCCCGGATGCTATCGGGATTGATTTTTTGCTGGGCCTGGNNAAAGATAAAGATAGTCTCTTACAGGAAAAAGATACACATCATTAAGAATTAATGGAAATTCAGTGGGCCTCGAATAAACCGGTTTATTATCTGAATTTTCTACCGCATGCTCGTATACCGCCCGAAAGGAAGTAATTTTGCGGCCCGGACTCCGGACCGCAAAATTTAAATTTTGTACATGACGAACGTCAAATTGANNTGAGGCAACTGGCCCAGGATCTTGAAGGAGAACTCTACGACGATACGACCATGCGTACGCTCTATGCCACCGATGCATCCGCCTATCGCGAAATGCCGCTGGCCGTGGCCATCCCCCGCTCCATCGACGACATTAAGAAGCTGATCGCCTTCGCCCACGCGGAAAAGACCTCCCTGATCCCGCGGACGGCCGGCACCTCCCTGGCCGGACAGGTAGTGGGGGCGGGAATTATCGTAGACGTCTCTAAGAACTTCACTAAAATACTGGAACTGAATATCGAAGAGAAGTGGGTGCGCGTTCAGCCCGGCGTCATCCGAGACGAGCTGAATGCTTTCCTGCGACCCCACGGGTTGCTCTTTGGCCCGGAAACCTCGACGGCAAACCGGGCTATGATCGGGGGCATGGTCGGCAACAACTCCTGCG
>PLXD01000628.1 GCA_003151295.1 Chitinophagaceae bacterium
ATCCGGACCTTTCACCGGCAGGCGCAAAGGTTCAGGTCAAACGCATAGCAGCTGTCCGGCACCTCACCGAATCGCAGTTGATGGAGCTGATCGACCGGCAGATCACGCATCCTTTGCTGGGGCTGCTCGGACCTTCTAAAGTAAATGTACTGAAACTGAATATCGCATTGGACGAATTGAAATAGAACAATTAAAAAAATCGATTTATGAAAACGCTGAGATTTACATTCATGGTGATCGCGGTCCTGTTCCTCTTTTCCTCGCAGGGCCACGCTCAAAATACGACGGATTCATCGTCCTTGTCTGTTAAGCTGCCAAAGGGGAAGCTCTCGTTGGAAGGTTATGTGGATGTCTATTTTTCCTATTCTTTTGACCATCCCAAAGACGCCAATCATCCTTATTTTGTATCGTTCAATAGGGACAATGAGGTCAATGTCAACCTGGCCTATATCAGCCTGAAGTATACTTCGGACAGGGTCCGGGCGACCTTCACACCGGGCTATGGAACTTATATGAATGGTAACTATGCCTCTGAAAGACAAACCCTGCAAAACCTCCTGGAAGCGAATGTGGGCGTGAAATTATTCAAGAGCAAGGATATCTGGCTCGATGCGGGTGTCATCGGATCGCCCTATACAAACGAGAGCGCTTACTCATTTGACCAGATACCCTATACCCGGAGCCTCGGGCCTGAAAATGTTCCCTATTATCTTACCGGGGCGAAATTGACCGTTCCTTTTGGGAGTAAATGGACCGCCTATCTTTACCTGCTGAACGGGTGGCAGGTGATCCAAGCACAACACGACCCGCTGGATTTTGGATCACAGCTGGAATTTAAACCCAACAGCAAATGGGATATCAACTGGAATACCTATATCGGCAATGAGGCTTCTGTTGCCAATCCTGGCTATAAAACAAGATATTTTGGAGACCTGTACGCTAGCTTTACGCCAACGGAAAAATGGTCCTTTACCGCGGATGCCTTTATGGGCTGGCAGCGCAGGATCGAAGACCAGGCCTTAGTCACCCGGCAATGGTGGAATGCCAATCTTTGCGCCCGATATACCTTTGTCCCCGGAAACTCCTTTTCTCTGAGGGTGGAGCATTTCAACGATCCAAATCAGGTATTGAACGTTCCAGTCACCAATGTGACGGGTTTTAAACTCTCAAGTGCCAGCCTCGGTTACAATCTGGCTGTGACGGATGAGGTATTGTTCCGTCTGGAAGGGCGTTATTTCGGATCACCGGAGCAATTATACCCGTTGCGCGACGGGACCAGCACCAATAAAGATTTTTGGCTTACCGCCGGCATCACCGCCCGTTTCCGGTAGTGGGATCGTATCTTTGCATGAGGTTGCTTTGCCTGGTTTTTCTGCTGTAGAACTAACCCGCTTTGGGCTATACAAGAAGAAGCTTATGCCGGAAGAAGAAGTTAACGCACAGCGTTTCCTGGAGCTGATCCGCGAGTCCAAGCGTGGAAAGCTGAAAATATACATTGGTATGAGCGCTGGTGTAGGAAAGACGTATCGAATGCTCCAGGAAGCGCATATTTTGTTCCGGAACGGGATCGATGTGCAGATCGGCTATATTGAAACCCATGGCCGGCGTGAAACGGAGGAATTAGTCAAGGATCTTCCCCTTATACCCAGGAGCAAGTTGTACTATAAGGGGAAGGAGCTGGAAGAAATGGATCTTAATGAGATTGTAAAGCGACATCCAGACGTCGTTTTGGTAGATGAATTAGCCCATTCCAATGTGACTGGCAGCAATAATGAAAAGCGATGGCAGGACGTCCGGTCGATCCTTGAATATGGCATTAATGTGATTGCCGCCGTGAATATTCAGCATATTGAAAGCCTGAATGAAGAAGTTAAGAATATAACCGGAGTCGAAGTTTCGGAAAGGATTCCCGATAGACTGCTGCAACTGGCTAACGAGGTGGTCAACATCGACCTGCCGGCGGACGAATTGATTTCGAGATTGAAGGCTGGCCTTATTTACTCCGGTGAAAAAATACCTTTGGCTCTGGAGAATTTTTTTCAGCCTGAAAAGATCCTGCAGTTGAGGGAGTTGGCGTTAAGGGAAGTTGCCGGCCAGGTGGAAAGAAAGATCGAATCCGAAATGCCCGGCATCTCCAGAGGAAGACCGCAAAAACTGATGTGTTGCATCGGCAGCAATCATGAAAAAAGTAAGCATATCATCCGGAAATCTTCCCGGTTGGCTGCCTATTTTAATGCGAAATGGATTGTACTATATGTGCAAACGCCTAAGGAGAGCGCGGATAAGATCGGCCTGGCCGCTCAGCGTCACTTGATCAATAACTTCAAGCTGGCAACCGAGCTTGGGGCGGAAGTAAAGAAAATCAATCACTTGCATGTGGCAGGGGGCATCATCGAAATGGCAGACTCGACGGAAATCACCACTATTTGCATTGGCAAGCCCCATTTGTCGTTAACCGGGGTAATTTTGCAAACGACAATCTTCAACAGGCTATTGAAGAAGCTGGAAGAATCTAATATTGATTTACTTATATTATCATGATTGGCATACGATTAAAGGCTAAATTGGTTTTGGGGATGCTCTTTCTTTTCCTGGTGATCCTTTCGTTCGGAGGATTGGGGATATTCTATATCAACCGCCTGAGCAGCGATGCCGGCATGATATTGAAAGATAATCATATCAGCCTGGAATACTGCAACCATATGCTCAAGGCACTCGATGCGCTTCCGGATGATCGGAATAAGGCCCTGGCACTTTTTGAGAAAAACCTGGAATTGGAAGAAGGTAACATCACCGAGCCAGGAGAGCAGGAAGCTACGTGGGAAACGCGGACACTTTTCGAACAATTGAAGAAAGATATTCCGGGATTCCAAAACTACAGGCAACTGAGAAGAGCCATTTATCAGATCGAAGATGTAAATCAAATAGCCATCGTTCATAAGAACCAGGTAGCGTTAAATACAGCTTCCAGGGCAACGCTGTATCTTACAGCAATTGTTGTTATCCTCAGTATTGTCGCTTTCACCTTTGTGCTAAGCTTTCCAGGCATCATTTCCGGACCGATAAAGGCGCTGTCGGAGGGGATCAAAGAAATAGCCAATAAAAATTACAGTAAAAGAATTGATCTAAAGCAAAAAGATGAATTCGGCGAACTGGCCGCCGCCTTCAATAAAATGGCGGAGAAGCTGGACGAATATGAACATAGCAACCTGGCTCAAATAAAATTTGAGAAAGGAAGGATAGAAGCGATCATTAATAAGATGAATGACGCTATTATTGGATTTGACGAGCGCCGGCGAATACTCTTCCTAAATTCTTCCGCAGAGAAATTGTTCGGGTTGGCTGAAAACGAGATTGCGGGTAAATATGCGCCGGATATTGCTTTGGAGAACGATTTGCTGCGGACCATCCTTCAGGAAGGCGGAAAAGAGCCGCTAAAAATAATTGCGAACAATAAAGAAAGCTTCTATTCAAAGGAATTATTGGAGATCAAGACGGATGAAACTATCGGAGGCAATGTGATTATCCTGCGAAATATCACGCCATTCCGGGAAAGGGATAATGCAAAGACTAATTTTATGGCGACAGTTTCTCACGAGTTGAAGACTCCCATATTTTCCATAAAAATGAGCGCCCAGCTATTAAAGGATAAAAGGATTGGCGAATTGAACACCGAGCAATCCGATATTTTGAGAAGTATGGAAGGTAATGCAGATCGTTTGCTCACTATAACCGGTGAACTTTTAAATCTGTCGCAGATCGAGACTGGAAAAATCGAATTAACCCTCAAACGAGTAAGACCGGAGGTAATCGTTTTTCGGGCCATACAAGCGATCCAGGCTTTTGCGCTCCAGCGGAAAGTGATAATCAGGCAAATGATTGAATCCGGGCTACCGGAAATACAGGTAGATGAAGAAAAAACCGCATGGGTATTAATTAATCTTCTGACAAACGCGATTAAATACTCGTCAGACGGCGGCATTGTAGAAGTGTACGGAAAGAAGGCGAACGACAGCGTGGAGTTCAGCGTGAGAGATTACGGCCGGGGTATAGATCAACAGTATTTGCCCCATGTTTTTGACAAGTATTATAAGGTGCCGGGCGGATTTGAAAAAACCGGAACCGGCCTGGGACTATCTATTTCAAAGGATTTCATCGAGGCGCAAGGTGGTAGGATTCAGGCTGAAAGCCAATTTGGAGAAGGAAGCGTGTTTAGTTTCAAGCTCGGGTTCGCGATATAATCTTTATTGTTTAAGCCGAAATTATGAGTATTGGTAATGTATTAATAGTAGAAGACGAAAACGACGTCCGTCAACTATTAAAAAGGGTTGTTTCACTGGAAGGTTTTACCGTGTTTGACGCAGCCAATATCAAATCGGCATCAAAGATTATACAACAAGAGCATATTGATGTAGTGTTGTGTGATGTGAAGTTGCCCGATGGGAATGGTATTGATCTCAGTCAGCAAATAAGGGCTGTCAAGCCGGGTATCGAATTTATCCTGTTGACTGCCTATGGAAATATACCTGATAGTGTTCAGGCGATAAAAAGCGGCGCCTTCGATTATCTAACGAAAGGAAACGATAATGATAGAATACTTCCCTTGCTTTATCGGGCAATGGAAAAGGTCAGATTGGAAAAGAAGGTGGAAGAGCTGGAAAGGAAAATAAGCACTCGATATGCCAATTTTGATTCAATTATAGGCAATTCAGACATGATCCTGAAGGCAAAGNNCCGGAACCGGAAAGGAAGTCTTCGCACAGGCAATACATTCAGGAAGTAAAAGAGCGAAACATGCGTTTGTTGCATTAAACTGCAGCGCGTTTAGTAAGGAATTACTTGAGAGCGAGCTTTTCGGATACAAGGCAGGAGCTTTCACTGGCGCGGTCAGGGATAAGAGAGGCTTGATGGAAGAGGCTAATGAAGGAACCTTATTCCTGGACGAATTGGGAGAGACCCCGTTGGATTTTCAGGTTAAGCTTTTGCGAGTGCTGGAAACCTCCGAGTTCATTAAAGTAGGTGATACGAAACCGACAAATGTCAACCTGCGTATCATAGCAGCAACCAACAAAAACCTGCTGGAAGAAGTGGCCGCCGGCAGGTTTAGGGAGGATCTCTTCTATAGATTAAACACGTTCATGATTTACCTTCCGCCATTAAGGGAACGGCAAGAAGACATTGCGATATTGGCAGAATATTTTCTTAAGCAATTCACGCGGACTTCCTACCCGCACGTTACGGATATGAGCCAGGGATTTATCGACTACTTGAAGCGCAATGATTGGAATGGAAACATCCGTGAATTGAAAAATGTAATGGAACGGGCATTGATTGTTTGCCATGGAGACACCCTGACAAAGGACCATTTACCAGTCGAATTGCAATATACCACATTGAAATCAAAAACGCTGTCAGCCTTTGACCTGGCGAGCGTAGAAAGCTTGCATATTCAACGGGTATTGCAATACACCGAAGGTAACAAAACACAGGCCGCAAAGTTATTGAAAATTGGGGTCGCTACCTTATACAGAAAAATAGAGGAATATAAGATTACACTTTAATTATTGCCGATTTGTCTTGGCAAAGACACTGTCCATCAGTTTCCGGTTTTTCCCTCCCCCTCGTACAAGTAATACGATGCCTTTTTAATCCGGTCATTTTCCAGTTGTTCCTGCTGGATTTCCTTTTGGTTATCGCTCCAATGGACGGAGAAATTATACAGGTTTATCATTTTGTCACCCCTTTTATCATCAACTTTCAGAAAATAATGAGAGTTCGTTTTTAAACTGGGTTATTAGAGATGCCCTGGTTCTTTTAATAATGGATTATGCATCCTTATTTACCGAAACTGTGCACGCTTATTTACCGAAGGTGTGCACTGTTATTTACCGATCACAAGATGAGGTCTCGCATGCTTTTACCATATGAGATGGGCTGGATTAATTCCTCATTTCACAGATGCTGGGTAAGGTACAGGGATAAAACGGCCCCATAGACGTGTTGTTTTTGCGGATTGTTGCCGGCGCAGACGATCTTGGGGGCTGCAGGATTATTAATGTCGAGGGTAAACTCGTTTTCGGATAGCACATAGTATAAAGAAGGGGAGGGAAGCGATGCCATTGCGATCCGGGCGCTGGCGACCTGGCCTTCTAATTTCTAGCCGTTTATAACCGCTTTTTCCAATTGGCTTCAGGGTTTTGATGGTGCGACAGCACCGCCTGAATAATAATTACCTTACCTTCTTCTGTAACAGTAAAATGAGCAGCATAAGGGAATCTGCCCATCGAAATCCAGCGAACATCATCATAACGAACGGAATAGTTATAAGGCTTAGCTTTTACTTTAACAAAATCCTGTTTGAGTTCTCTGAAGAACTCTTTTCCCAACCCTTTCCGCTTTGAGTTATAATAATAGACCGCTTCCTGAATTTCAATTAAGGCTTCCGGAGTTATTTGAAGCTTATATACTTTTCGCGGCATTAAGCCAATTTAATTGATTTTTTAGCTTTATTCCAATCCAGTAAAAGTTCTGGATTCTTAGTATATTTTTTAATACGCTGACGGACGATCTTTTTCTGCTGTTCGGGTATAGTATGAATGATTTGCTGATCGTCCTGATCTTCAGCTAATGTTTTTACAACAGTCAATACTGCCTTTTTTTGCTTGGGGTTTAATCTCCCTAAATAGTTATTGATTTGCTTATCTATTAGTACTGCATTCATAATTTCTATTTTAATTTTCTCCTTTGCAACCTGCTTCCCGGGAGACCTGTTCCACGGATGATATCTTTTGGTTATATACGCTCAAATTTACACTTTTTTTTAGTTATTTTTATTTTTTAGTCCTGTCCGTATGACCTGTAATAAAAATGGTGATAAGAGCATTTCTTTCTTGCTTTTTTTACAAGCGAAGCTATCTGTTCATCTGAAAGGCCATCCGGCGCAGCTGCAAAAACGAAAATAGAGGGTGTCTCAAAAGTAATTTGAGGCACCCTTTTTTATTTTTTCCGTTTCAGTTTTTGGAATGGGTTTATTCACATAGTTACTGTATAAAATAGTCTTCTGAAAGTAAGGCCCAGTATGGTTTTTGTGGGAATATAGCCATGGCAAGAGGCAAAACATTGACGGTGGTATTTAAGAGCAATCATCAGCACCAGGGGATGTTGTTACCACCTGATTTACAAGATCTTATCCCGTCCAATCATCCTGTAAGAGTAGTGAATGCCGTCCTGGATAAAGTCGATATTACCAGACTGATGGCGCAGTATAAGCCAGGTGGCACCAGCAGCTATCATCCGCGCATGTTACTGAAGGTATTGGTATATGCCTATATCAATAATGTTTATAGCAGTCGTAAGATCGAAGAGGCCGTAGCCCAGAACATCTGTTACATGTGGTTAAGCGGTATGAGCAAACCCGATCATAATACCATTAACCGGTTCCGGGGAAAAAGATTGCAGCAAACCTTACAACCGATCTTTACGCAGGTGGTGCTATTATTATGCGAGGAGGGTCTTTTAAGCCTGAAGGACCTATATACAGATGGCACCAAGATAGAAGCCAATGCCAATCGTTATACGTTCGTATGGGGTAAAGCCATTAAAAACAACAAAGAGAAGATAAAGCTACAGTTAAATGAGCTGTGGCAATATGCCCAGTCGGTAGCCGCTGCCGAGCTCGACGATACGGATCCTTCCGGTTTTGATAAAATAGACAGCGAGAAAGTCAGTCAGACTATTGAAAAAATAAACGAGGTTTTAAAAGATAAGCCTACTGATAGTAAAGTGCGCCAAAAGCTGAATTATGCCCGTAGGCACTGGCCTGCAGCACTGGATAAATACGAACAACAGGAAAAGAAAATCGGCACCCAGCGAAACAGCTATAGCAAAACCGATCCGGATGCCACGTTCATGCGCATGAAGGAAGACCATATGAGAAATGGGCAGTTAAAGCCGGGATATAACGTGCAGATCAGTACCAATAACCAGTTTATAGCTTCTTACAGTATCCACCAGAACGTTACGGACACCAATACCTTGATCGCTCATCTTAAGCAACATATAAAGAGCTATCGGCAAAAACCCAATGCTGTTACCGCAGACGCAGGTTACGGGAGCGAACAAAATTATCAATGGTTGGAAGCCAAACGAATTACCGGTTATGTAAAACACAATCAGTTTGATCGTCAGCAGAGTCACAAAATACGGAGTAAAACCCCGTATGCGGCTGATAAACTATCCTATGATCCCTTAACCGATCGTTATACATGCCCGATTGGAAAACCCATGAAAAACATTGGCGAGCATACAAAGTTCAACAAGGCTGGCTTTGAACAAACGATTACCAGTTACCAGGCTAAAAAATGTGAAGGCTGTCCTTTAAGGAGCGAGTGCCATCAGGCAAAAGGCAATCGAATTATCGAGGTCAATCATAACCTGAACCGCCTAAAACAACAGGCGGAAAAACGGCTAAAAAGTACCCGAGGTGTAAAAAAGCGAAAACAGCGCTGCTTCGATACCGAACCTGTGTTTGCCAACATTAAGCATAATCACCACTTTAAACGATTTATGCTCAGAGGCATCGAAAAAGTAACCATTGAAACAGGGTTACTGGCATTAGCGCACAACTTAAGAAAGAAAATAGCCTGAAAAAGCGCTGAAACTTACCTGCCAACCCCCTTCCCACACCACCAGCACTACTGATCATCAACTTCCATCATCATCATTCATATCTCCTGTACAATACCCTAGATAGACCCCTATATGCAAAAGAGGGTGTCTCTACTTTTGAGACACCCTCTGCTTATCCATTTGGCACAAAAGAGCCATCCTGGAAACAGGACGGCATCTAACGATTGCTTGCCATATGAAAAAAAATTAGGATCTCTTTTATGCTGATTTTCAGCGCATTTCAAACTAGACCTCTATTGATTGCGTGTTACGCGATTGCTGCTATATGAAAATCTTTTACTCTTATACGAATGTACAACGTCTCATGACGGAGTTATAATCAATTTCACGGGTGTTTAATTATGTCAAAATGATATTTTTAATACTAAAACCCTTTACTGTACTGTATTTCAGGACAAATTTTTCATTATGGCCAACCGGTTTTCAGACATTTTATTCCAATTGATTCATTCCCTGGAAAAGTCCGAAAAAAGGCATTTTAAACTCTATATTAAAAGGAGTTCTACCAAAGAAGATCTTAAGATCGTCAAATTATTCGATGCGCTGGACAAACTGGGCGACTATGATGAAAAGCTGCTCCTAAAGAAGCTTCCCGGCATAGAGAAGCCACAATTGTCCAACCTCAAGACCCATTTATACAAACAGATACTGGCCAGCCTGCGCCTTTTGAAAAGCGCCGAGAGCATCGATCTCCAATTGAATGAAATGTTCGATTACGCGCACATACTCTATAAAAAAGGTTTGTTTGTACAGAGCCTCAGGATCCTGGATCGGGCCAAAGAGACGGCTAAGGTCAATCAGAAATTCAATTTCCTGGCCCAGGTCCTCTCGCTGGAAAAAAGAATAGAGACCCTGCATATCACCCATAGCATGCAGATGCGGGCCGAACAATTGTCTGCCGAAGCGCTGGAAGTGAGCGCCCGCATTGACATGGTTGCCAGGTTGTCCAACCTGGCCTTGCGGGTCTATAGCTGGTATATCAGCAACGGGCATGCACGTAATGAAAAGGACGATGAACGCCTCAAACAATTCCTGGACGAGCAACTCCCCCCCCATGCCTGGGAGCAGACCGGCTTCTATGAAAGATTATACCTGTACCAGATCTATAACTGGTATGCCTATATCCGCCAGGACTTCCTGATGTATTACCGCTATTCGCAGAAATGGGTGGACCTTTTCGCCGAACAACCACTAATGGTAAGGGTGGAGACCGGACACTATATCAAGGGGCTTCACAATCTGCTGAACGCTCATTTCGACCTGCGCAATTACCAGAAATTCGAGATCACCCTGCAACAGTTCGAAGCTTTCGCCCAGTCCGACAGGGTGATCCAGAATGACAATTTCCGCATTCAATCCTTTCTATATATCACCACCGCCAAGATTAACCAGCATTTCATGCTGGGGACCTTCTCCGAAGGGCTCTCCCAGGTGCCGGAGATCGAAAGACAACTGAAGGAGTATGATCTGTTCATCGACCGACACCGGATACTGGTCCTAAATTATAAAATAGCCACCCTCCATTTTGGCAGCGGGGACTATACCACCTGCATTGACTATCTCCAAAGGATCATCCATGACCAGGTGGATATGCGGAATGATCTCCAGTGCTATGCCCGGGTGCAGCACCTGATGGCGCATTATGAACTCGGGAATTTTGAGCTGATGGAATCTCTTACCAAATCGGTATACCGCTTCATGGCCAAAAAGGAAAATCTTACCCGGGTTGAAGAAGAAATGTTCAAATTTTTACGCAACTCCTTCCATGTTTCCCGCCATACCCTGAGGGCGGAATTCGAAAAATTCCTGCAAAAGATAAAAAAATTCGAAAAGAACCGTTTCGAAGCACGCGCTTTCGCTTACCTCGACATCATCTCCTGGGTGGAAAGCAAGGTCTACCAAAAACCCATGAGCAATATAATCCGTGAGAAATACCTGAAAAGCCGCAAGCGAACTTATAAAATAGCGGAAACACAGTAGCCACTCGCGCGATCTCCTGGTTCTGGTATACATAGCCCTGCTCGTCGCCACACCGATCGCCTGGTGGTTCATGCATGACTGGCTGGACAATTTCGTAAAGTCATTGCGAAGTGAGTAGTTAATGGCGTTTCACACGAAGTACGATCACCACGACCAGCACGATGCAGCCCAAGAGCTTTAACAGGTTGATCAGGGTATCTGAGTTGGTATCCCGGGTCTTGTGGTCCAGGGGGGTGGCAATATCTTTTTTTGTCAGCTCATAGCCCAGAGCGTCTTTCATTTTATCATAGTCATTCAGGAACCGGCGGGAATCTTCAACGGATATATGATCGTTCAAGGCCCGGTATTCATATTTCAGGTTTACATGTGTGCTCGTCGATGAGACCAGGAAATTAAATTTATAGGCCGGGGAAATGATCTCCGTAGGCTCGGATTCGAAATTCCAATCTTCCGGCAACGACACTTCGATCTCTTCCGTAAAATGTTCGGGATAGGAGATCGCTATCGGCATCCTCCTGTCATGTTCCCGTGGCTTCTTCAGAATACCGCCGATCTGTAATCCATAAAAGGATGCTTTATTCGTCCCCTTATCATAGTCCCACAATTTATCGACCGTATAATATTCATGGGTAGTGATCAGGCCGGTCTTTTCATCATCCTCTATCTTCAGACTATCTCTCACCCGAAGGTCTTTGTAGAAGTCGTTGTAAAAATCGAGGTAGTTTTGTTGTAATTCAGAGAGGCTGTTACTATTCATCTGGCTGCGCATTTCATCAGCGAAAGATCCCGAATACCGTCTAGTCACCTCCAGTTTTGCCGGTCCCGAAAGATCTTCCATCGTAAACAATTCCCTGCTATAGACCTGGCCCGAATCCTGCAAAGGGATCACCGATAAACAGGTACTGGTATCCAATAGCACCAGTCCGCACTGGAAGTCGGGAAAGGAAATAGCATCGATATCCCCGCGCTGATAACTGATGGTTGGGTCCAGCCAATAACTTTTACCGGCAAGATTTACCCTTACGGCGCAATGGTTAAAATCCAGCGGAGATGGAAGCCAGCCATACAGGGCTTTTTTATTTTCGGTATTGATCAGGATGGGGGCTGCTTCTATCCCCAACGACCGAAGCATGGTGGTAAGCAGGAAGGATTTGTCCTTACAATCTCCAAAGCGTTGCGCAAAGATCTTATCGGGATCATTGGGTTTATGGGTGTTGACACCTATTTCTATCCCCAGGTATCGCACCTCGTCCTGCACAAAACGAAGAGCCGATAGAAGCCGCTGGTCTGCAGACGAACCCTCCGATCGTATTTCTTCTATCTTCCTCTTCAGACCTGCTGACAAACCCCCTTTGAAAGAAAATAAAGAAAGTGCCCATTGCGCCACCTCGTTCCAGCTCTTGTATTCGCTGACCATCACCGAGCTATAGGGTTCATACCAGGAAGGCAGTTCATCCTGCGATTTTAAAGCTGCGACCTTTTCCCGACTCCACTCATAAATTTTATCCGTGCCGGACCGGCTAATGACAGGCTGGATATCCGTAAGATAGTTTTTGAGGGTCAGGTCCCTGTTTGCAGGGCATATGATCCTGTAAAACAGGGAGCCGACGGGAACGGAGAACTGCATGGCAAGCGTAATGGCATATTTTCCTTTAAAAACGGGGTTAAAACCCAGCAGGGAATAATCATATTCGATCACATCCCCTTTTCTTGTATCCTCCAGGAAAAGCATGGAAGTAAGGGACCCGTTATAGACACTCCTGCTGAGTTCCGTCTCCTGCCTGATCGTTTTGATCTTTGAAAAATTCAGCTTGTCGATGTCTGTACTACCTCTGATAATATGGATATGGTGGAAGATCAGGTGTTGGTAGGCGGGGTCATAGCTGACCGAAACGGTAGAGCCGTTTTGAACGCCCACATCCGTAACGATCTTAATGCACTTTTTATAATAGGTGGTCTGGCTTGCAAGATCTATCTGCTTCACAATGGCAATATCCAATATTCCGTCCTCAATATCCCCGGAAGAACCGGAAACAGAATAATCGATCCGGGTCTTCGAAACCCATGAAGGTTCCCTTGCTATATGCGGTTTCTGAGCATAGGCATTGAGGGAAAGCAATAGAATACATGAAACAAGCCCTGGTATCTGCGGTCTGAGCATAATAAAACCTTATACTGCACAAAATATTTAAATAATCACAGTATTGAGACAAATCATCCGGCTTTTTTTCCTATCCCGCCTTAGTTTTTGATGGTCGTTTTTTTATAGTTTTCGGCTGCATCCAAATGCGCGTGCATCATCTGCAAGCTACTATCTGCGAAAGCCTTTATCTCCTTATCCGATCCGCCTGTCGCTTCTTTTTCAAATTCTCTGATGGACCTTTTATGATCGTCTATCAGGAGATCGATATATTCCTTGTCAAACTCGGCTCCCGTTTTTTTCTGCAAGCCCTCCTTAATCTTTTGCTGATCATCGGATAGCGTAGCCGGAATCGCTATGTTTTTTGCCGTCGCCAACGCTTTTATCCTGTCGGCGTGCTGCCCATGATCCCGGACCATCTTCGACCCGATGTCCTTCACAACAGGTTCCAATGAATTAATTTGCGCCAATTGTCCCAATTCTACTTCCATCATATCCCCAACAGCTGCTTTCACCAGGAATGCCGCATCATCTTGCCGGATGCCGAAAGGAATATTGGAGGCAGACCGCCCACCAATGCAAATAAAGGCAGCAACGGAAAGCACTAAAGTCAGTAAAAAATTTAGCGGGATTTTCATGATTATCGATTTTCAGGAATGAATTTTAATCCGGAGCCTAAGAACGGACCGCGCCCATTTAAGATGAAAAAGCCAGTTGGGGGTCGACATGATAGGGTTTATAACCCGGTCGGGTATTGAACAGCCAGGAAGATACCTGGGTGCGGAGATCGCGCCACCCATTCTGCCGTGTATCGGGAAGGCTCTCGAAATACTCCCCTTTCAGCATCTTTACCTTGATCAGCACCAGGCCATTCCCGGATCCCTGCAAAATTCCGTCAGCCACTATGCTATTTACCTCTTCCAGATCATTTATAATAAAGGCCCTTCCTGTAATATGCAGGTAGAAAGATCTCCCTTTCCTGAAAAATTCCAGTCTTGTCGGGAAATCCCCGTCGAACTCATGGAGGGCCTGATGGGGACGGGGGACTAAAAACCAAACTTGTCCCAATTCATCCACTTTCAGAATCCTTACGATGGAAGTAGGCATCTTTAAAAGGGAACTGTGCAGGCTAAAAAATAAAGCGGTTCCCAGATCTTGTATCTTTTCTTGGAAAAAAAGCAGGTTTGATAGGTTCAGCATAATCCCTTGTTTTAACTAATGAATTCAAAAGCAATACCGGATCTTAGTTCAAAAAGGGAAACGGGGAAGCTGCCAGGCAGAACCTCTGATTATCAACGAAAAAAAATATAACATGGATTTAGGGATCGGGGAAAAAACAATCGAATAGAAAAAGATTAAGGGATATCCCGACCCCTCTGAGGAAAATATTACACAGGAACGGGATGATCTGATGGCAGGGATGGCAATCGTCAGAAAGGATATCCGATCGCGAGATTGAGTACATAGCTGGAAATATCTCCGAATTTATTAAACACCCATTTTGATCCATCCGGTTGCCAGGGTTCTCTTAGCGGTGTGGCCATATCGATCCGCAACACGAGTATGGTAAGGTCAAAACGCAGGCCCGTACCCACTCCTACTGCAACGTCTTTCAGGAAGGAAGGGGTGAAGAGGGAACCTGGCCGGCTGGAATCCGTTTTAAGGGTCCAGATATTACCGGCATCGATGAAGAGTGCCCACCGCACGATGGAGAATAATTTCGCCCTATATTCGGCGTTGGCTACCAATTTGACATCGCCAGGCTGATCGGGGAGCAAGGGAGTCGTATTGGGATTGCCGCCGTAGTAGCTACCCGGACCCAGGGCTCTTGAGCGGAAAGCCCGGATATCATTGGTGCCACCGGCGAAGAATTCCTTGATAAAAGGCATCGTGGAACTGTTGCCATAGGCGAACCCTACTCCTCCTGTGATCCGGGTAGCCAGCGTGCTGTAATGGCTGAAACTGAGATAATGACGGAAATCCGCTTCAAAACGGACATACTGGGAAAAAGGGGTATTAAAGATCTCTACCTCTTTTCCCTTATTGATATTCGCTCCGGTGATCAATCCCAGTAAATTTCCGGACAGGTCCACATTCCCGTTGAAATAAAAATTATTGGTCCTGTGATTTGGTTTTGCCAATGAGTTATAATTGAAATTATAAGTAGGGCCGATGATGAATTGCCGTTCGATGCTCCTCGCGAGCGTGATATTGGTATCAAGCCCTAGCTGGTATCTGGGATCGATATTCGAGGGGCGAACGTAGTTAATCCCCAGGACGGTTATTTGGCTTTCCGTAGTTAGGTTTTTTTTGAAGATATATCCGAATGCGACTTTGGCAGAGTTCAGCGTATATTGGGAGCTTTCGTCGAAGATCGCATAACCTGCGCTGATCTTTGTTTTGGGGACGAAAGCGCCGCTGGTATTGAGATTAAAAGGAGAAACGATATGGGGTATATAGAGGTCGAGGTCAAGACCCACCCGCCGGGTATTCACTTTTACTCCTCCGCCGATGGACTGTTCTTCCAGCCCCCCGTAAATGCTGGCTGAGAACAATTCGGCGCCCCCAAATATGTTCCGGTTACGCCAGCTTAACGACAGTTCGCCACCTGTCGTATTGTCCGACCTGGTCAGCGCCGATGCTTCAAATCGAATCGATCTTTTCAGCGTGGGTGTCAAATAGTAAAAGGCGTTCAATGCACGATTGCTGTCCGAATTATTCACGGGTTCGAAACGGGCTTTTACAAATTTAAAGACGCCGAGGCTGACCAGGCGGCTCAGCGAAAGATTATGATCATCCCGTTTGTATAGATCACCGGGGTGGAACACCATTGTCTTACTGAAGATATAGGGCTTTAAAAAATGGGCCGTATCCAATATCCTGTATCCCTCCGGGGTGGTATAAGCCCTCTTCAGGCTGGTATCCGACCGGATATCGTAATCAGCATAAACCACAACTTCATTGATATGGTAGATATTACGGCCCTTGAGGGGAGTCTCGGGTTTGATGTTCAGTTGCATATTCACCTTATGGTTGCCCACAGACGTATCGGCGTCCACTTCCAGAAAATCGGGGTTGAAATAATAATATCCACGCTGTTTGAGTCTGGAATCGATGCGGACCCGTTCCTCCTTGATCACATCGAGGTCAAAGCCATCGCCTGTCTTGAGCAAAGATCTTTTCTGAAAGCTATCGATGCTTTTCCCCAGGACATCGGTATCTTTTGGATAAGCGACATTCCCTATATTATACTGCTGGCCTATTTCCGTTGTGTAAACAGCTGTCAGGTGTTTATTCTTAACCGGGGTTTCCAGGATGACCGTATCATGAAAATAGCCTTTGTTTTCCATGTGGTTCTGCAGGATGTCTCTGTTCTTCTCAATGAGTGTAGGGGAAGCCAGGACTGGGGGTTCGCCGACTTTGTATTTGAGCCAATGTTTCAGGCCCTTTTGCTTTTTGGGATTGCCGGCTATATTGTAGATCCATAATTTATAACGGAATCCCAGGATCTTGCTGTTGAGACGGGGCCTCAGCAGGTCATTAAGTTCAGATTTGATAGCCTTGGTTTTCTTCCCGGCTATTTTTACGGAGGACTGTACCCTTATTTCGTTCGCCGAATAGAGCAACTGACCGCTGCCCAGGTATTTGGATTCATGACACGACGCGCAGATAAGTAGAAGGCAAAGAGGAAATATCCGTTTTGTTTCCAACATGATCATTGATTTGAAGGCTTTCCGGCTGACGGTTTAATCGTTTTACTTTCTTCCAGTTTTGCTTCCTGTGTGCGACCGAACAGTTCTTTGAACCTGTTGTAATCAAAGGTCAAAATAAAACTTAAGCCAGTCTCTACGACCTGGCCTTCCACGACGGCTTCGTACTGGTTTTTCCGGTAAGCCCGCAACATATAACGGCCATCCTTGGTCAGCTTATAATCCACCGCTACATCGCCGGCAAGATTGGAGGCGTTCTGATTGGGATTGCCAGTACCCATCACATCGAAATTGCTTCCTACATTGACCTGGATGCGTTCACTGAAAAGCCGTTTCGATACCGAGACGTTCAGTTCCGTGTAATCCCGTTCGGTGCCGGTGGTATAATCCTGTTCGTTATTGAGATCGAAATGGATATCCACTCCTTTTATCAGGCTTCCGGCCAATTGGTCCAGTTGGTTCATCAATATCTGGCTGGCGCTCTGGAAAGCCATATTGCCCACGCTGATTCCACCTCCTGCCGCACTTTGCAGGGGATCGTCCCCGACGAAACGGTTAAGCAGGAGCAACGCGAAGACTTGTTTGTTCAGTTCCGATTCTTCGTTACGGATCTGCTGCAGTTTGGCGTCTACGTCAGGCCATAGGGTCAGGATATCGGTCGGAAGGGTGATGTCGAAGGTGATTTTAGGTTTCAGCAACTCCCCTTCCATTTTCAGGGTAACGAGGAAAGGAAGCTTCTGCTTGAATTTATTGATATCCGTTTCGGAGCGTCCGGCTATTTCGTTCGCGATCAGATCGATGGAAGGGGTATTGGCAGCATAGGTGGCCGTCAGGTCCAGGGTGGCAGTCGTGGGAGCTCCCGTCCAGGTGATTGTACTGCCGTGCCGGATATCGAATTTCCTTTTCAGCACGTCCAGGGAGAGGTTATACGAACCGCTTTCTACTTCATATCCGCCAGTCAGATCTACTTTTCCGCTCTTATCCATTCCGAATACGAGGTTAGACCTTCCCCGCGCCGTCAACTGGTCGCCGGTCCTTTCGTCAAGGACCATGGTAAAGACCGCGTTGCTGTCCGTCTCTATACTCAGGCTGATATCCATTCCTTTGATATCGGACTTGGGAGCATGCAGGGTACGGGCAGCCTGGTCGACAAGGGTATCGCCCGGATGATCCTTATCGATAAACCTTACCACCCCCATGCGGTCAACGACTTCAGGGTCGCTACCCGGCAACACGAAAAAGAAATTCGTTTTCTTGTTGACCCGAAGGCCTCCTACTACTTTCGGGGAGCTCATATCACCGGAGAGACTGGCAGATGCATCCATGTTCAAAGCTCCGTAGAACTGTCGGTTGCTGGCTGCCCTGGCATTTACCAGCCTGAAATTAGAAGCATTAACAGAAACATCAAACTGGTAATCCCTGTAATCATGCGTATATACATTTCCATCGATCGTGGCTTTATTTCCGGCAGAATCCTGGAATGAAAATTTGTTGAAGTTAAAACCATCCCCGTCGAACTCGATATTGTCATTGGAAAGTTTCAGGGGCTCCCCGGAGATAGCGGGGATGATCAGGGTACTGTCAAAATGAAGATTACCGTTCACCACCGGTTTATCGAAGGTGCCGGTAATGGCCAGTTGTCCTTTCAGGATCCCTTTTATATCTTCCAATTGCCCATCGGTAAAGGGCTTTATGGAGAAAAGATTGATCTTCCGCATGTCCAGCTTCATATCCATGCGGCCCTCACCCGTATAATACTTTCCGCTCACTTCTACATCGTTATCATGTCCCCTGACCGATAATTCGGTAGCAAAAGCATTGGCTTCCTCGTTATTCACCTTTATAGACAGGTCGCCGATCGTATCTTTTTGATAGGCGAGGTTGCTGATCTGCAGATCGGAAGTGAAAACCGGCCGGGTCATCAGGCTCTTTAGGTCGGCCTTACCATTCAGCACACCGTCCACGAGCAGAGAATCCTGGT
>PLXD01000245.1 GCA_003151295.1 Chitinophagaceae bacterium
CTTTGCAGGGAGGGAAATGCAGTTTCCTTATTGATAAAAAGATCCTCGGGGATGGAATTTCGCATATTACCATTTTCAATGCCAGGCGGGAACCGGTTTGTGAAAGATTACTTTTTAAGGCGCCGTCCCGTCACCTGGAGATTGCTTTGAAAACTGACATGGACAGTTATGCCACGAGGAAAAAAGTGAGTCTGCGGGTGAGCCCTGCCAGAAAGGATAACGAACTTTCAGTGGCCGACTGCTCCCTTTCCGTATACCGGTTGGACTCTCTCCAGGGAATGTTCGCGGGACATATTGAGAGCTACTTATGGCTGACCTCCGATCTGAGCGGCAGGGTCGAAAGTCCGGACTATTATTTCGACCATCCGGAGGATGAAGAGGCAATGGATAACCTGATGATGACCCATGGCTGGAGGAAGTTCCATTGGGGAGATGTACTGCAGCATTCCAGTCCATCCTTCGAATTCGCTCCGGAATATAAAGGTAAAATAGTAACAGGCAGGATCGTGGATACACGGACGGGGGTGGCAACGAAAGATATGCAGGGATATTTATCCGTGCCCGGCACCCGCACACAGTTTTCATCGGCCATAAGCGATGAAGAAGGCCGGGTGAAATTCGAATTGAGTGATTTTTATGGCGGCCAGGAAATTATTGTGCAGACCAACCCGGCCGACACGCTGTATAGGGTCGATATCGCCAATCCATTTTCCGAGACCTATACAAAAACCGCATTGCCACCTTTTGTGCCGCCTCTGAAATATCCGCAGTCATTGACGGACAAAAGCGTGGCTATGCAGGTGTTGAACAGGTATGGTGGTGTGAAACTGAAACAATTTAGTTTTCCGGCTGTCGATACGAGCGTATTTTATTACAAACCGGATTTTACCTATTTGCTCGATGATTACGTCCGATTTACTACGATGGAGGAAGTCATGCGTGAATATGTCAAGCTCATGCTGGTAAAGAAAAAAGGAGATCATTTCCACCTGCCTCTTTTTGATTTGCCAAATAACCGCTTCTTCGAGACGGACCCGCTGATCTTATTAGACGGGGTGCCGGTTTTCGGTATCGATACATTGATGACGCTGGATCCCCTGAAGATCAGGAAACTGGATGTGCTGACGCGGAAATATTTTCTGGGCGGAGCCAATTTTGACGGGGTAATGAACTGGATCACTTATAAGGGGGATCTGGGCGGCTATATCCTGGATCCGCATGCAACCGTGATAGATTATGAGGGTCTGCAATTACAGCGTGAATTCTATTCTCCTTCCTATGGAACGGAACAGGATGCCGCCACTCATCTACCCGATTTCAGGAATGTGCTTTACTGGTCGCCGGTCGTTTCCATGGATGCCCGGGGTGTGGGAACGCTTAGTTTTTATTCCTCGGATATTCCCGGCCAATATATCGTCGTGGCAGAGGGACTTGCTGCCGATGGGACGGCCGGGAGTGGTACCGTGCAGTTTGAGGTGAAGTGACTGATCGGTTAGTCTATTTCAATCAGTTTATCCGCGGCCTTCCGGATATCCTCCATCAATGTCGCATCTTCATCCAGACCGAGTGCGAGCCACATATTACTTTGTGTCCATTATACCACCCGGTTGTCACCAGTTTCTTTTTTTCTAACTTTCGGATCATTCGAGTGATCATGGCCGGGCTCAGCGTCAAACCCTGCGAAAGGATAAGGTTATCTCTATAAGGATAATCGATAATGAACATTAAAAGATAGGCCAAACCTGGCGAAAGCCCCAGGGGCTTCCAGGCCTTTTGCGCTATTTTATCGATTTCCCTGGCCAGCGCTCCGGAAGAGAGATAGGGGCAGAAACGGTATTGGTTAGTCAATCGGTTTTTATCAAAAAAGAGACACTTCTTTTTCAAAAAGAAGTATGCCCCTTGCCTTCCTGCTGCAGGCGTGTTTTCGGACAATGCCCAAATCTATCGGGGGTATATGGTATATTTGTACAATTCCATCATAGTACCATTCATGCCGAATCTCAACCTGAATAGCGATAAGAACGATTTAAGCCCCGCGGAGAAGGAGTTTGAAAACAATATCCGCCCGTCGGTCATTGAAGATTTTTCCGGTCAGCCTCAGCTCATCGATAACCTGAAGATCTTTATCAAGGCCGCCAAAATGAGGGGTGAGGCACTGGATCATATTTTGTTTCATGGCCCTCCCGGTCTTGGGAAGACCACCTTGTCGAGGATTGTGGCCAATGAATTAGGGGTGAATATCAAAGAGACTTCGGGACCTGTTATCGAGAAGCCGGGCGATCTGGCGGGTCTGTTGACCAATCTCGAGCCCAATGACGTATTGTTCATCGACGAGATCCACCGGCTCAGTACGGTCGTGGAGGAATACCTGTACGCGGCTATGGAGGACTACCGGATTGATATCATGATCGACACGGGTCCCAATGCCCGGAGCATCCAACTCAATATCAGCCCCTTCACCCTGCTGGGTGCGACGACGCGGACCGGCTTGCTGACTGCTCCCCTCCTTTCCCGCTTTGGCATTAAGTCCAGGCTTGAATATTATAATACGGAAACGCTTCAAAAGATCATCCTCCGTTCTGCCGGCATATTGTCTACGAAGATCACTTCCGACGCCTGTAAGGAGATTGCGGGTCGCAGCCGGGGAACACCTCGTATTGCCAATGGGCTGCTGCGCCGGGTCCGGGATTTTGCGCAGGTACTGAGCAATGGAGTAATTGACCTGGCGATCACAGAGCATTCTTTAAGAGCCCTGAATGTGGATGAATATGGGCTGGACGAAATGGACAATCGCATACTTGCCACTATTATCGAAAAGTTTAAGGGAGGACCCGTGGGGATCACGACGATCGCTACCGCAGTCGGCGAGGAAACGGGCACCCTGGAAGAAGTGTATGAGCCCTTCCTCATCCAGGAAGGCTTTATCATGCGCACCCCCCGTGGAAGAGAAGTGACGGCCAAGGCCTATGAACATCTGGGCAAAAAAAACCCCGGACGAGCCGGGGAACAAGTAATATTTTAAATTATGCCACAGGCGCCACCAGCCTGAATCCGTTTCCGTGGATGTTCACGATCTCGATGTTGGTGTCTTCGCGCAGGTATTTGCGGAGTTTGGCAATATAAACGTCCATACTACGACCGTTGAAGTAAGTATCGCTACCCCATATCTTTTTTAAGGCCTGCTCCCTGGGCAGCAAGTCGTTAATATGTTCTGCAAGCATTTTCAGGAGTTCGTTTTCCTTCGGAGACAAGGTCTGGGTCTGTCCTTTATGGCTCAGTTCGCGGAGTTTCGGATTGAAATGGTAATAACCGAGGTCGAATTCTTTATTTTCCGCTTCCTTATTCATATCATCATTGCGCTTCAGGATGGCTTTGATCTTCAGCAGCAATACTTCACTGTCAAAGGGCTTGGTGATATAATCATCCGCACCCAGTTTATATCCCTGTATGATGTCTTCCTTCATGGTCTTGGCGCTCAGGAAGAATAAGGGTATATCGGGGTCTACATCCCTTATCTCTTCAGCCAGTGTAAAACCGTCCATATGCGGCATCATGATATCCAGCAGGCATAATTCGAATTTCTCCCGTTGGAAAGCGGCCAGTCCCAGCCGTCCATCCCTTTCAAGGGTTACGTCAAAATCGTTCAGCTCAAGGTAATTCTTCAAGACCATTCCCAGGTTTTGATCGTCTTCGCACAATAATATTTTCGGTTTCTTGCCTTCCATGTTTATCAATTTAGTACAAATAAAGATAATTCATTTTCGGTAAGTAGGTTTATCCGTCTAATTTTTTGTTAATGATGTAAATTTGCACTTATGCATCTCACATCCGACAATAAATTTAAAAAACTGGTGGTCATCGGCGATCGTATCCTGATACGACTATCCATGCCCAATGAGCGCACCCAATCCGGTCTATACCTACCTCCGGGCGTGCAGGAGAAAGAAAAGGTTCAGCAGGGAACTGTCATAAAGACAGGCCCAGGCTACGCAATCTCTATGCCTGTTGATGACGAGCCCTGGAAAAACCAGGAAGATCAGGTAAAATATATCCCCCTCCAGGCACGGGAAGGCGATATTGCTGTTTTTCTCCTAAGCGCCGCCACAGAGGTTCTCTATCAGGGAGACAAATATTTTATCGTTCCGCACAGCGCCGTGCTGATGCTTGAAAGAGAGGAAGAGATCTGAGGCTAACTCCTTATCTTTGTCCGCTTAACAAATACGAATGGACGCAAATTTCAATCCAGACAAACAGCATACTCTGGCTTCGGCAGTTAGCATTTCAGGTACCGGCCTGCATACGGGAATTAAGGTCGATATGACCCTATATCCTGCAAATCCCGGATTCGGCTATCAGTTCCAGCGGATCGACCTACCCGGTCAACCTGTCATTAAGGGCGATTGTGATCTTGTCACCGAGACCTCACGAGGTACTACCCTGGAAGAGAACGGCGCGAAGATCAGCACCGTAGAGCATGTATTGGCAGCCTTGGTGGGTATGGGAGTAGATAACTGCCTGATCGGGATCAATGGACCGGAGATTCCTATTATCGACGGCAGCTCGGAACCATTTGTAGAGATTATCGAGGAAGCGGGAGTGATCGAGCAGGATGCGGCCAAAGCCTGGTATAGCATTGATGGAAATATCACCTATTATGATGAGAAGAAAAGAGTAGAAATGGTGGCTATGCCTTCCATGGAATACAAGGTCACGACCCTGATCGATTTCAATAGCCCGGTATTGGGCACCCAGCATGCGGGCTTAAAGACTATGAATGATTTTAAGGCTGAGATAGCGCCTTGCCGTACTTTTTGCTTCCTGCATGAACTGGAGATGCTATTGGAACATAATCTTATTAAAGGGGGGGATATCAATAATGCCATCGTGGTCGTGGACAAGCCTGTCACGCAGGAGGAAATGGCGAGACTCGCCAAAGCATTTAAGAGGGATAAGATCGAAGTGAAAAGCGAGGGCTATCTGAACAATCTGGAACTACGCTTCCCCAATGAGCCGGCACGCCATAAATTGCTGGACGTAGTGGGGGACCTGGCCTTGATCGGCTATCCTATCAAAGGGCATATCATCGCTAATCGTCCCGGCCATTCCACCAACGTGGATTTTGCCAAAAAGATCAAACAATACATCCGGAAGAACAAGCATGTAAAAAATATTCCCGTTTATGATCCCAACCAACCGCCTGTTTACAATACCCAGCAGATCGAGAAGACTCTGCCGCACCGCTATCCTTTCCTCCTGGTGGATAAAATCATAGAACTTAGTGACCGGCATATCGTCGGCATCAAGAACGTGACTTTCAATGAGCCCTTTTTCGTGGGCCATTTTCCGGGAAATCCTGTCATGCCGGGTGTATTGCAGATAGAGGCACTCGCCCAGACGGGCGGTATCCTCTGTATCAATGCCATGCCTCCCGGAGATTATGACACCCTGTTCCTGAAGATCGACAATTGTAAGTTCAAGGCCAAAGTCGTGCCAGGCGATACGATGATCCTGAAAATGGAGTTGTTGAGTCCTATTCGCCGTGGGATCTGTGAAATGAGGGGTACCGTATTCGTTGGGAGCAAGGTGGCTACCGAAGCCGACCTGATGGCACAGCTTGTTAAGAGAAGTTAATTTAGGATTATTGTTCCAAATAAGTTTATTTTTGTGAAATGCTGGGTTTTGCTCAGCATTTTTTGTGAACGGTCCATCCGGACAAAAGAGTAAATTATTTTATATTCGGATGATGAAGAAAGATGCAACGCATAAGGCAGATGCCACAATGATAGAAAAAACTGAAAATCAGACAATTGAACGCCGAATGATTCATTCCTATACCTCGATTCACCCGGATGCAAAGCTCGCTGCGAATGTAAAAGTAGATCCGTTTACCATGATCCATCGCAATGTGGAGATTGGAGAGGGTACCTGGATAGGTAGTAATGTAACGATCATGGAGGGGGCGAGGATCGGCAAAAACTGCCAGATCTATCCCGGAGCCGTTGTGGCTGCAGATCCGCAGGATCTGAAATTTAACGGCGAACAAACGACGGTGGAAATCGGGGACAATACGACGATCCGTGAATTCGTGACCATTCACAGGGGAACCCGGGATCGTTGGAAGACCAAGGTTGGGAATAACTGCATGATCCTTGCATATAGCCATATTGCTCATGATTGTATTATTGGAGATAACTGCATCCTGAGCAATAATTCCCAGGTAGCGGGTCATGTCGTCATGGGTGACTGGGTCATTCTCGGAGGCATGTGCGCGATCCACCAGTTCGTGAAGGTCGGTCCTCATGTATTCATAGGCGGCGGCTCCCTGGTCGGTAAAGATATTCCTCCTTATATTAAAGCCGGCAGACTGCCGCTGAGCTATTCCGGTGTCAACTCAGTCGGCCTCAAGCGCAGGGGGTTCACCATTGATAAGATCAATCATATCCTGGATATCTACCGTGTCATCTATAATAAGGGTATGAACACCAGCCAGGCACTCGAGTACCTGGAAGAGGAGTTCCCGGCCAGCGATGAGCGCGACGAGATCGTCACGTTTATCCGCGAGAGCGGTAGGGGCATTATTAAACGCTACAGCAAAAGCAGCTTTGATGAAGATTACGCTGATTGATGCAGGCAAACGGTTCAATCGCGACTGGATCTTCCGTCATCTCAATTACGAATTTAATACGGGTCATTCTTACGCGATCACCGGGCCCAACGGTTCCGGAAAGTCTACTTTGCTCCAGGTGATCGGGGGAGCTGTCGGCCCAAGCGAGGGAACGGTGAAATATGAAAAAGGGGGGTGCGACATTCCACCTGAAAACGTTTATAAATATATTTCCCTGGCTGCGCCTTACCTGGAACTGATCGAAGAGATGACCCTTGCGGAGTTCCTGGATTTCCACAGCGCCTTCAAACCTTTTCTACCCGGACTGAAGAGCCGGTCTATTATCTCTTCGTTGAGTTTGGGAAAGGCGGCGGATAAGCAAATCCGCTATTATTCCTCGGGCATGAAGCAACGGGTGAAGCTGGCCCAATCTATTTTCTCCGATACGCCGATCGTCCTGCTCGATGAGCCTTGTACAAACCTGGATGAGGAGGGAATCGCACTCTATCAACGACTTATTAAAGACTACTGCACCGACCGACTGGTCATTGTCAGCTCGAATGACCGTCAGGAATATGAATTCTGCACGGAAAAAATCTCCATCGCGGACTATAAGTAATTTATAAATAAGGGAATACGATTAGCGTTAATTAGCGTTTACATTCGTGTCAATTAGCGTTGTGACGCGATCAGCAGGTTGAGATCCGTATACTTCAGGTCGAAACGCTGGCTGAGGTGGAAATTCGTGAGGGCACCCTTAAAAAGGTAGATGCCGCTGCGTAAATGGATCTTATGCCATACCAGGTTCTCGAATCCTCCTTCTTCGCCGGCTTCCAGCAGGAGGGGCATCAGCACATTGCTGATCGCGTGGGAGGCGGTCCGTGCGAAGCCGGAAGGGATATTGGGAACACAGTAGTGTATCACTCCGTATTTCATAAAGATAGGATGTTCATGCGTGGTGATCTCGGAGGTCTCAAAACAACCGCCACGGTCGATGCTCACGTCGATGATCACGCTACCCGGCCGCATATTGCTGACCATTTCGTCGGTCACTACCACCGGAGTCCGGCCTGTTTGAGAGGACAGGGCTCCCACGGCGATCTCGCAAGTCTTGAGCTGTTTGGCCAGGATACGTGGTTCGATAACGGAAGTCCACATCCGCTGTCCGATATTATTTTGCAGGCGTTTGAGGCGATAGACGCTGTTGTCAAATACTTTGACGGAAGCTCCCAGCGCCAATGCGGCGCGGGCAGCGAACTCACCGACGATTCCGGCGCCCAGGATGATCACTTTAGTGGGCGGGATCCCCGATATTCCGCCCAGCAATACTCCCTTGCCGTGATTGGCCGAACTCAGGTATTGGCCAGCCACCAGCATAACGGCGCTTCCTGCGATCTCGCTCATGCTGCGGACGATCGGGTAGGTGCCGCTGTCGTCTTTTAGATTTTCGAAGGAGATGCCCGTGATCCGTTTATCCATCATTTTCTGCAACAATTCCGCCTTCATGGCCGAGAGATGGATTGGGGAAATAATAATCTGGTTCAATTGCAGCAGTGGCAGGTCTTCTTCTATTACCGGGGCGCTCTTTACGAGTATCGGTGCTTTGAAGACCTCGGCTTTCTCGTATACGATCCTGGCCCCGGCCTCGCTATAGTCCTTATCCCTGTAATGAGAGGCTTCCCCGGCATTATGCTCGATGACGACATGATGCCCATTGCTCACCAATACCCCTACCGCATCCGGGGTCAGCGCGATACGATTCTCCTGGAAAGCGGTCTCTTTCGGCATGCCGATATGCAGGGGAACGCCCTTGGGCTTGACATCCAGGGTTTCTTCCAAAGTTTCATAGCTGAAGGAAGTGCTGATGATGGGTTGATTCTGAGACATGTTTGGCTGTATCGATGGATTTTGACTAAGGGATGAATCTTTAAA
>PLXD01000473.1 GCA_003151295.1 Chitinophagaceae bacterium
GCGATAAGCTTCGATCTTTTCTTCCGGCCCATGCGCATTGGCTTCGATGATGCGCTCCAATTCACTGAAATCGAAATGGCCCAGCAACAGGACGGACTCTCCGGACAGAAAATCGTTGCTTTGTATATTCAGGAAAGAAGAAAGAAAAGGAACCCAGGTGGAATCGGTGCCCCCCACTCCATAATTGGCCTTCACGCCGATATCTTCGGGTATGCCGAACAGGATATATTCCGCAGACGTCTTTTGCAAAGACTTCTCCAACTCGTTCCTGTCGGCGATGATCTCCACTCGTTCCCCCAATTTAGTCTCATACCGACGAAGTCTTGTCAGGGATAGAATATCGTGTTTGTCGTAAAATTTAAAATGGCTCATAGTGGCTATTGTCCGGACAAACCTACGGGAAAAGACGATGCCGGAAAAAGAAATCGCGCCGCGGCTGAAAGTTCGTCCGGCTCAGACCCTGGAAGAAGCCCAACGGGGAAGGACGGAGGAACAGATCATCCCTTTTTATTCGGTTTCCGGGAGACGTTTGCGGGGGCGTATAAAATCCAGGGGATTTTTGCGGAAATATCGCCATAGGATACCCAGGAATTCAGGATATTCCTTTAAGCGGACCCCTCTGGATTTCACCGCCACCAGGAAGGCCAGAAAAAAGCTGACGCCGAAATTCAGGAAGCCGATCCCCAGCACCCCCAGCACAACGGTGGCCAGGTATAAGGGACGAATATGATCGAAGCCCAGGCCATATATGGCCAGGGAGATATTTCCTGAAGCGATCGTAATATGGCGTATATCGAAGGGGATCCCTAATTCTCTGCCAATAATCGTGGACATACCCAGGAAGAAGCCCAACGCGATATTACCTATAATGGAACCCGCATGTTTCTCAATATAGTTCCCGATCCGGTGCAATCTTTCCGCCGAAAAGGAGAGTCGCAAGATGGGATGGCTGCGGAGCCGGTCCGGGAGATGACTGTAATGTATCTTATTCTGAACATACCCGGCGATGATGCCGCTTATAAAAAGAAAGGCCCCCGCATTGCAGGCATACAGGAGCGATAGGCTATGCCAGGGATGATTGTCCTCCAGCATTGTTACGGCTGCCTGGCCCGATACGATCTTCACATGCATAATCTTCTCATAAAGCCAGGCGAGGCCCCATACTCCCGGGAATACGACTATAAGGTTACCTGCGAATGAAGCAATCTGGCTACGCGATACTTTGGCTACCGTAATGGCCAGGTTGTAAAGGTTTGGGCGGTTGGCATTTTTCTTTGTGTCCAGCGAGCTGGCCACTGCACTGGCCGTAAAGGCAGGTTGTTTGGTAGCCAGAGTCGTATGGGTTTCTTCTATCGCTACAAATCCCAGGCTGTAATTGACGCTATAGGCAAAGCCATGCCAGAACACCGGCATTTCAATCTTCGTTATCAGGCTCTTAATGAATACCACCAGGCATACCCAGGCCCCGCCTCCCATGGCGCTCTTCAGCATAGCGCGGTATTCCGCGGGAGTAGACGTGATGTACTTATTCCCTTTCGATCCTTTATGTTCGGCGATCTGGTAGGCGAGATACCCGAAGCATTGGGATGCGAATTCCCGGATACTATTTTTCCTGTTTTCATTACGGACCAGCATCTTGAAAAAGTCCACGAATTTGCCGGTGTCAAAATGATGGTCTTTATTCAGGAGGTCAACCAGTATCGTCATCCGGTCCAACCGGTTGGCCAGTATGATGAGAATATAGGTCTGTTGCAGGCTGGCGCCGCGAAGGGAATGGTTCTCGCGGATAAAATCGATGCATCGGTAGCATTGGGCCATCACTTCCTCTATCCTGGCTGACAGATCATCCGATATGGGCAGATCCTCTGCACCTGAAGGGTTGGAAGGTTGCCCGGCCAATTTTTTTTCCAATTCATGCACCCGGTAATTCTGTTGCACGAAAGGATTGTCTTCTCTATATTCGGGAGAGATATAGTCCAGCACATTCCTTTCCAGACCCAACTGTGCTACCTGGAAGGCGAGTGTCTTTAAAGAAGGCAGGAGCTGATGTGATATCCGGCTGTCATCGATATGCAGGGAAAGACCGATATTCTCGAAAAAAGAGATCCAGGTCTCCCGAGGTATCTGCTCGACCCACTGATAGTCGGTACTGCGAAAAAATACCCTGTTCACCACATAGAGGAAGTCATTTTCCGATTGCAAAGGAGGCAGTAACTTATGTTTCAACCTTCCAAAAAATTCCTGCCAGAATCCGCGGGCCAGCGGGATACCACTTTCCGTCAATGCGGGTGAAAGGTCGGTCCGTATAAGCTGGGATAACAGGGCATGCTGCAGGTTGGTCAGCAGTATCGGATGCCTGTGTAATTCCGCTGTGAGGAGCCGCAGGTTTTCAGCTGCGTTCCTCTTGCCTTCCGAAGGCCTGACGGCGGAAAAAAAGGAAACCAGGAAGTCCAGGCCCTGCTTACTATCTGTAATGGGTATAACGCTGCTGCGGGCTGTGGCCGTTTCAATAAAATCGGCGTTATTCTTTTTCCTGCGTGTAAACATATCGGCCTCTTTCTGGCAAGTTTTATGCCGGATAAATGAAATGGTGAGTGATCAGTGGTGAGTGGTTACAAACTCCCCTCCAATCATCACCTTATCGATGAGATTTGTGCCAAATGCATAAGGCAGAAAAGCCAGGGAGGGGATCGGCCTGGTAAATATAAGGTTTGCCTTTTTCCCAACGGTGATGCTGCCTGTCTCGCTGCCCAATCCCATCGCATAAGCACCGTTAAGCGTGGCTGCGTTAATGGCTTCCTCCGGAAGCATTCTCATCCCGATACAGCTCATAGCCACTACCAGGTTCATATTTCCGCTGGGAGAAGAGCCGGGATTATAGTCGGAGGCCAAGGCTACGGCACAGCCGGCATCGATCAACTCGCGGGCGGGCTGGAAAGGCATTCGTAAAAAAAAGGCTGCTGTCGGTAAAAGTGTGCAGGCAATGGCCTCTTGCGGCACCCCTTGAGCATGGAAGCCGGAAGCTGTGGCGGATTCCGCGAGCAACCGGATTTCTTCCGGGCAAAGAGTCTCCAGGTGATCGAGAGAAAGGGCATTGAGCCTGATGCCAGCCTGGATGCCGCCGATACTGTTTAGCTGATTAACGTGGAGCTTGGGCCTGAGACCATATCGTATGCCCGCCTGGCAGATCGTTTCGGTCTCCGTTGCGCTGAAAAAACCCTTTTCACAAAATACATCAATATAATCGGCCAACTGCTCACTTGCGATGACGGGAAGCATTTCCCGGATGATGAGGTCGATATACCCCTGGTGATCCTCCCTGTACTCCGGCGGATAAGCATGTGCACCCAGGAAAGTGGCTTTAATGGACAGGGCGGATCTTTGCTTCAATTTTTTGATCACCCGTAACATCTTCAATTCTCCTTCCACGCATAGTCCATAGCCGCTCTTGATCTCGATAGCGCCTGTACCCAACCGTGAAAGTTCCTGCAACCTGTTCCACGCCTGGCCGAAGAGTTCCTCCTCACCCATCTCATTCAGTTTCCGGGCGGAATGCAGGATGCCTCCGCCCCGGGCATTGATCTCCGCATAACTTAGTCCCCTGAGCTTATCTACAAATTCAGCTTCCCTGCTACCGGCAAAGACAATATGGGTATGACTATCGCACCAGGCCGGCAGGACAAACTGCCCGGTAGCATCGATGGTTTGTAAACCCGGGAAAGAGGACGAAATAGAGAGGTCTTTGGCCATGCCAGTCCCTTTTTCAAGGTCGGACATGGGACCGTAAGCGGTGATCTTCCCATCTTTGACGAGTAAATAAGCGTTTTCAATGGAAGGCAGGACGGACAATTCCATCCCCTTCAGGAGATGGAATTGTTCCCGCGTATTAAAAAGCTGTCTGATATGTATGATTAGTTGGGAACTCAAGTTCCGCTAAAATTACTGGAAATTTTTCGACAATTCCGCGATCTCATCGGCATTCAGCACCCTGTTATAGAGCCTGACTTCGTCTAATTTTCCGTTTATACCGTTCTGAATGAAGCCGGGTTGGCCAGCTTCACCGCCGCCGAAGTCGCCTATTGTAAATTGGGCATTAGAGCAAAGATTGACCTTGGCAGGACCTGAAATCATGGAACCAACCAATTTTCCGTTTATATAGATCTCCATGACGCCTTTATGAAAAATAGCAATCGCGTTATACCAGCTATATGGCTCTAATAAAAAAGAGGGATTAAGCAAGGGTGTATTTTGAACTGTATTATTCCCATTGCAATTCGCAGTTGTATCTACAACGCCAAAGGCCAAATTCTGATTCTGCAGCAAATCTGTGCCAAAGGCAAATGAAGCCCCGTATCCGCTAGCGTCGTTTACCATAGATACATAAGTGCAAATACCCAAACTCTTTACCATTACATCGCAGGAAACGGAAAAAGCCGTATCGAATTTTATGGATCCGTTATTGGTAACCAGTACCCGGCCACCGTCACCATTCCCATTGAAAGCACTATTGGCATTGCCATGTTCGTCATAACTCAAACTTCCGTTCCCTGCAATAGCGGCAGGATTATTATTACCGCTGGAATCCGCAACGACCCCGTTAAAATCAAGATAGACCAATAATCCGCTCTTAAGATTGACATCGCTTTTAGGAGGAGAACTACTATTATTTTTACTACAGGAGAGGTTTACCAACAGGCATAAGGTAAATAAAACGAGCACATTTTTGGTCATAAAACGATTTTAGGTTAAGGAATCAGAGGAAAATTAACCCAAATCTATACTCGCGCATCCAGATAAGCAAATTATCTTCCTTAAAAGTCAGTAAACAGTTCCTTTTCAAGGGTTTTTATATGCGATTTGGCCTTTTCGGAATCATGGGCGAGGTAATCCATCTTGATGATGGATAGCTTTACTGGCCAATCACATATTATATTTATGAACCGGCATATTCTTTTTCGGTTAGGGTCAATGGCGCCGACAAGATGCCTAAAAAAGGGATCACCTGTTGCTGTGACGGGATTGAATATTGAGCAGCAGAAGAGCCGCTGCTCACTTTTACGGTATAGGCTTCCCCATCCAGGGCTTTGAACATATCCTCGTCGGTTGTATCGTCCCCGATGCATAATACAAAATCCGGATCCATTTCATTGAAGAGCCTTAATGCAGTAATGCCTTTATCAAATCCTGAAAGCCTTACTTCCAACACCTTATTCCCATCGACGACCTGCAGGGTGGTATTCTGGATCAGCAAGGAAAGGGTATTCAACAATTCCCTGGAACGGCTGAAGCCCAGATCCGGTGGCGTATTCCGGTAATGCCAGGCGATCGTATTGGCCTTCTCTTCGACAAAGGAACCGGCACAACGTATGACAAATATCTGCATGATACGCCGGATCTCGTCTTTCCAAAGATCCGAGACGGACACGAGTTGCTGCCAACTGCTGTTTTTCATTCTGAAACTGGCGCCATGCTCGGCCACCAGTGTTAAAGGCAAAGCTCCCAACCACCGGTCCAGGTAAGAAGCGTCCCGGCCGCTGATCACTACCACATTATTTTTCGGATCGGATGACAATCTTTGTAAAAGGTCCTTTAAAGCGTAGCCGGGCAACGCTTCGGCGGGGTTCCTTGAAAAGGGCACCAGGGCTCCGTCATAATCCAGCAAGAGAAACCGGTTCCTGGC
>PLXD01000307.1 GCA_003151295.1 Chitinophagaceae bacterium
AAAGCATAGACCAGGAAGATCAGGGACTCTGTTAACAAACCAGCTGTCAGGAAGAAGTTGGCATACTTAGTATGTTCGATCTTTTGAAGGGCCCCGAAAATAACGACGGCGGCACCCACGCATACTATAATATTTATTAACCGTTCTGTAGATTTTGATACTCCAGCGCTCATAGTTGTAATTTTAATTTGTTTTTTTAATGGTTTTACAAGGGGTTAAGGAAAAAGAGTTCCAGTTGATTTTTGTTAGTTATTCAAAATCAAAAACGATTATTTCAAGAAAAAATTTTGCGCCTGCTAAAGAATTTATCTGCGGCCACTTGTTACATTAGGGGACAGGNNCAATGACACACCGGAAGCCGATGTATGATTTAGTTGTATCCTGGTACTCATACGCGCGCGTGCTGGTCTGCAGGAAATAGCCTACATCCTTCCAGCTTCCGCCACGGATCACCTTCCGTTTCATACGGGGAGGATCGGTATCCTTCGCATTGTAACGAATGTCTGGGTTCATGTCGTGCTGAAAATTATAGGAACCTTCATAATAAAGGGAAGAGGTCCATTCTGCCACATTACCCGCCATGCAATACAGGCCGAAATCATTGGGCCAGTAGGCATCGGCGCGTACCGTGTAAAATCCGCCGTCTTCGGGGTAATTACCGCGTCCGGGCTTAAAGTTGGCCAGAAGACAGCCTTTCTTGTTTCTCAGGTAATAGTTACCCCAGGNNCGCCACGGGCTGCATATTCCCATTCCGATTCCGTAGGCAGGCGGAAATCGGATTCCGTCGCTTTTTTCTGCTTTTCGAGGCTTGCATTCAAAAGATGGGTCCTCCATTCGCAGAATACCGTAGCCTGGTTCCAGTTCACCCCGACTACCGGGTAGTTACCGAAAGCAGGATGGGAATAATAGCGTTTGGTCATCGGCTCATTGTAAGAATAGCTGAAATCACGGATCCATACCAGCGTATCTGGGTAGACCTTTACGGGCTTTTTGTTAATGAACTGGGAGCGGGGCTTGCCTTCATTCGTCTTTTTGGCGGCCTCTTTCAGGTCGAACGTCTCGGATGCGTAAATGAGTTTGTTGACATCGATCTCTTTCTTCCCGAAGATCCGGTTATCCGGGGTCACCATCATCGCGTCTATTTTCTCGACGGTGGCTTTATCCCCCCATTTAATGGCCTGGGTCTTCTTCCAGTCGATCGCAAACCTGCCGTCCACGTCCTTACCATATTGCATCATCGTCGCAGCGATCGAATCCCTGACCCAATTGGTGAACTGACGATACTCATTGTTGGTAATTTCCGTAGCATCCATCCAGAATCCGCTGATGGAAACCTGTTTGTTACGGGCAGTATAAGCGAAATTGATGTCTTCGTCGCTGGGTCCCATGTGGAAAGTTCCAGGGGGTATATATACCATCCCAATGGGCTTTGAGAGGTTGTAAGCTCCTGCCGGAGATACTCCGTGCAGTTGTCCGTCATCGGGTAATCCTTTGGATTTCCCTATTTTACACCCGGCTGCCATGAGAATGACGGCCAGTGCGATCAGACTGGATAGGTTTTTCATTTTCATAATATTAAAGGGTATTGGGCGTAAAAAATGTTTTCGCAACATCGAGCTACAAGTTTAAAATTAAATATCCGAAAGTCAAAGCTTTCAGGATTGTAAATTTATTAACGGGTAATATGGTAGTATTATTGTCCTGTTTATTCTTTAAACTTTTTCACATTTTTGAGAAGGCGGATTAATGTAGCTACCTCATTTACAGGTAGTTGGCAAGAATAACTCTCACAAAGGAAGATTAGGGGGTGTTCTTCGACAGGCTTCCCTCCCAATAAGGGAAACTGGGTATTTTCTATGGTTGCAGATTGATAAACCCTATATGGAACAAATTTACTTAAAAATTCATTACTGACCGCTTCGATGTTCCGACCTGTAATGACAACCTCCGGAATTATATACGTTAAAGCTTGCTTAAAAGTTGCCCATACCCCGAAAGATACAGGGTGCTCCGAAATGACCCCGTCAAGGGCGGAAACCATCCCGGCAGCCCTCCGGGTCCAATCCGGTTCATCGAATAAAACAGACAGGTATCGGAGATTAAAGGCCATGACGGAATTCCCCGATGGGATGGCGCCGTCAAATATCTCTTTTTTCCTTATTATGACGTCCTTTTGATCCCGGTGGGTGTAAAAGAAGAAGCCGGTTGCCTCTTCGCTGAAGTTTTCTATCACGAATTGTACGATCTCCCTGGCATTTACCAGGTAAGCAGATTCACCGATAATCTCCTGCAATTGGATCAATGCGGCTGCCAAATAAGCATAATCATCCAGGAATGCCGGAAATTTCGCCTGGCCCTCTTTATAAGAATGGTAAAATGAATAGATCCCCGCTCCTTCAAATTTTCGGAGCAGGAAGTCCATATTGACCCTCGCCCATTCCCGGTACTGCCCGATTCCAAGGGCGGCGTAGGCTTTTGAACAGGCGGTGTTCATCAGGGCGTTCCAGCCCAGAAGGATCTTGTCATCCAGTGCCGGGGGAATCCGCCTGCGGCGAACCTCCAGCAATTTCCGGCGGCCCGTTTCCAGGATTTCTTCCAATTCATCCCGGCTTAGGCCCCGGTCCTTTAAAAAAACGGCTTCGGGGACCGGCCTGTTTAAAATATTCTTTCCCTCCCAATTCCCGCCTTCGCTGATAGCATACCAGGCGCAGAACAGTTCCGATCCCTCGCCGAGAATCGAATCGACCTCCTTCTTATCCCATACATAGTATTTTCCTTCCTCTCCCTCGCTGTCGGCGTCAAGGGCGGAATAAAAAGCCCCATCCGGGGATCTCAGTTCCCGCCCGATGAATTCCATGGTCTGCAGGATCGTCTCCCGGTACAATTCCTTTTTCGTGATTTGCCAGGCCTCGGAAAGAACGATCACCAGCAGCGCATTATCGTAAAGCATTTTTTCAAAATGCGGCGCCAGCCACTTGTCATCGGTCGAATACCGGGAAAATCCTCCCCCTGCCTGGTCATAGATCCCTCCAAGGATCATTTTGTCCAGGCTGAGACAGGCTTGTTTCAACGCCTCCTCTTCCCCTGTGAAATGATGGTAGTGCAGCAGGAATTGTATGGTGAAAGTCTGCGGAAATTTTGGGGCCTGCCCGAAACCGCCCTCGGTCCTGTCGGCCGATTTCATGATATTCTCATAAACGGTCCGCAGGCTCTTGCGATCGAAAGCCGGGGCCTTGCCTGTCTGGCCCGGATCTTGTTTCTGAAGCCCGGTCAAATTGGAGTTTATCAGGTGACCGGTCAGGGCTTCGGCCTGCGCTTCGATCTCCTCTCTTTTTCCGGCAAAGGAAGCGGCTATGCCCTGGAGCACGTCCTTCCAGGAAGGGCGGTTATA
>PLXD01000201.1 GCA_003151295.1 Chitinophagaceae bacterium
TGATTCATAAACTCCCTGATTTTCAGAAAGTTATGAATTTGGCAATTTCAAATCGTCACGGACCAAAAATCGCCTGAAATACAAGCGCATCAAGACTTTCAAAGAACTACTTACGATCTTAACGAGACACTAATGAAACAATACCATTATTGAAAGCGTACGCTTCGAGTTTGTAAAAAGAGAAATTTTAAGGCCCAAAGATGGATCATTCATCAATAAAACCAATACATTCGATACCCTGCTAGGTCAATATCATTCATCGGCCAAAGATTTATTTGGCTCAGAACAAGACCTGCTAAACGATATTCTCAATGTAAAGAAATGCAAACACTACCTGCATTTGAAATATTTATCGGCTAAACATGAAACATCTATATTAAAGCTCCGGTTTGTATTGCAACCATTTTCCTTTTTGTTTCTATTATCCGGCGAAAAGAAATATCATATTATTTGGGAAACACTCGATAGTGAGGAAGCCACCTATATATGGGATACAGAAAGATCAAGAGATGCTTTACGGGTTACTTTGGATCAGATAGAAGAAATTATTAGTGGTATTAAGAAAAGCGGCAGGCAGGATTACCTTAAGCAGGAACATCCCAATTTCAGCCGGATCTGGCATGACTATTCTGATCCCAAGAAAGGGTTTATTACCTGGAAGGGTATATTGGATGAGCGATTGATGTAACGTTTTTCATATTGGATATTCAATATCAATAAATTAGGTGGAGAGAAAGTATTTTTTTTTGCATGCTCATAGCTTCTATTTCCATTGCCGAATCGTTTTCGCCAATATATATTGAGGATTTCAATTCGGGCTTTGATGCCGCCTATAAAGGGTATCCTATAATCCTGTGTGGGAAAGGATTTCAGGCAATTGATTTTTATCGGATGCTTAAAATTCGTATCTTTGAATTGTTAAATATAGCTCTTTACATACGGTATGCGAACAAGGCGGTGAACACAAAAAACCGAGCTTGCAACCTGTTGAATATGATAAAATTAGAACCTTTAGGTTCGTTCTGTCTTCCCGACCAATTTTGAAACCCGCTCTGGTAGCGGGTTTCATTTTTATAATTATTTTTGTCTTGTTGTAATTGATTCACAAACAATAGATATTCGGTTCGAATACTGCGAAGATTATCCACATCCTATTATACGATGACGCCAAATCGGGAAAATACTTTAGACCCGGCAGCTATTCCGCACGTAGCGTATTGACAGGGTTTACCAATGCTGCCTTGATAGATTGAAAACTAATCGTGATAAGGGTGATGAGGATAATGGATAGAAGTGTAAAAAGAAATATATTTAGCCCGATGGTCACGCGATATGCAAAGTCATTCAGCCAACCGTTCATTATCCACCAGGATAACGGGAAAGAGACAACTACAGCTAGGAGCATCAGCTTTAAAAAATCCTGGGAGAATAGCATAAAGATGTTTGTCGCGGAAGCCCCCACTACTTTGCGGATGCTCATCTCTTTCTGCTTTTTATGGACAGAAAAGGTAGCTAGACCGAATAGTCCCAAGCAAGAGATAGTGATGGCCAGCGCAGTAAACCACCGTAGCAGAATGGATACCTGTTCTTCGGATCTATACATAGCCGCGTAATCCTGATCCATAAAAGTGAAGCCGAACGGCAAACCAAGATTATATTTTTTATAAGTCTTTTCTATTCGTGCAATGGCATCTTTTTCCTGTCCCCCCTTTATCTTAATGAGTACGTTCTTCCCACCGGTGGGATTATAAACCAAAAAACAAGGGCTGACTTTTTTATACAGCGATTCAAAATTGAAGTCCCTTACTACACCGATAATATGATAAGTTCTTTTCCATGCGTAAAATGATTTGCCGATTGGGTCTTGTATATCCATGACCTTGACGGCTGCCTGGTTAACAATGACGGAAAGGCTGTCGAAGCGGTAATTCTTGGAAAAACTTCGTCCTTCTTCCATTTGCATTCCCAGTAATTCAATGGCTCCATAATCGATATCCAGGCTATTGAATACTACCTTTGATCCCCCCGTATTTCCTTCCCAATCGGCCGTCTCCGTATTGCTGCTGAAACCACCATATAAGTCTCCGTTAATGCTGGATACCCCCAGGATACCGGGAACATTTTCTGCATCGGCAATGAAGGAATGAAAATGTTCCATCAGGTTTTTTTCATTTTGAAAGCTGATGATATTGTCTTTCTTATACCCGAGATCGATGGTTTGGACTAGCTTCATTTGTTCATAGGTGACCAGGGCTCCCACGATAAAAAATACACATAATGAGTATTGAAATACCACCAATCCTTTTCTTAACCAAAATTCTCTCCAGGAATAACTAATTTTTCCTGTTAGCGCTATGGTCGTCTTGAAGCCAGATAGATACAATGCCGGATAAACCCCTGCCGCCAGGCCCGTAATAAGACCAATGCCGATAAGAATCAGACCAAAAAAGACATTGTTGTGAAGGGAAAGTTGTTTTCCTGTTATATCATTGAAAGGATGAAGAAGAATACCCGTAAAAAGGATGGCAATCAGTAAAGATGAAAAAGTCGTCAAAATAGATTCGCCGACGTATTGAAGAACAAGTGACCTTCTTCCGGCACCCAAAACTCTTCTTATACCAGCTTCCTTCATCCTTCCCGCAGCCTTTGCTGTGGAGAGGTTGATGAAGTTGATACAGGCCAGCAGCAGGATGAACACTGCGAAGGCAGAGAATAACCGGATATAGCGGATGTGGCCTCCGGAGAGCTTTCCATTATCGTATTGACCATATAGGTATCTGTCGGAGTATTTACGCAGAGATAGCGTAAGCCGGTCATCTTTAACTCTTTTGTGCAGGAATTCAGTAAGCTTGTTATCCAGCTGTGGGATGTTCGCTCCTTTTTTCACCAAAATGTAGGTGCTAGGACCGAAATTTTCCCACATATTCTCATTGCTCGTATCCCTTTGGTAAAAAAAGTCGTAAGAAAAGAGTAAGTCGAATTGTTGAGATGAAGTGGCAGGCGGGGCTTCAAAGACCCCGGTCACCATGAATAACTGCTGATCGTCGGCCCATCTAACAGTTCTGCCTATAATGCCTCGCGTAGTATTGAAAAGCTTCATCGCCAATTTGTCAGAAAGGACTACAGAATGCTTTTCGGAAAGCACATGCTCATTATTCCCCTCGATAAGCGGAAATGAGAAGATCCGGAAGAAATCTTTATCCGCAAAATCCCTTCTGGCTCTGATATATTTTTGTCCTGACGATATAGTGCTGTTTATATGTCCCTGTTGCACAGATGCCGCATACTCGACATCCGGCATCTCATTGGCTAGGGCCCTTCCTAGCGCCACAGGCGTATTTTCCTGTGTGTGTATGCCATCAGGTAATTTCGAATGCAACATCACCTGATAGAGTCTGGCACCGTTCACATGGAATCTATCAACCCCCCATTCATTCTCAACCCACAGGAATATCAATAAAGCACAAGTCAGCCCGATGGAAAGCCCCATTACGTTCAGGATAGTGAATAATCGATCTTTCAATAGGCTACGCCAGATGGTTTTATAATAAATTTTCCACATACTTGTAAGTTGGATACTAATGAGATTAAGGATTTTTACATTTCCATAAAACATCTTCTAACATTTCTTTAACTTCTGGGCCTTGACGTCTGGAAATAAAAAAAGCGACCGAAAACATTCGTTTTCAAATCGCTAGGTTCGCTAATCGTCTCAGGTCAGCGACGAATTGGTTCGAGAATTGTCCTGCCAGGGCGACTTGAGAGGACAAAGCAGAAATATTTCCGCTTTGTCCTTTTTCATTTTCCCGCAAACCCTCGCCCATCGTGTATATTATCCGGACAGCCTCATTGATCCGGGTGGTTCGAAGATATTATAAAAATGATTTCAAATTTGCATATGGCATACATTGATACCCATACTGGGCTCGAATCAGTTTAACTATTCAGTTGTTTCTGTGCATCGCATTAATTACTGGCAAAGTGCCGCCAATTTCCTTAAATCATAAAGAAAAAAGTAGTTATGTATAGAAAAGCATAGTGCAGGTATACTGCAGGTACCATATATCGTTAGCACAATCCGTTTTACCAATCAATCGTCTCTTTGCCAGGATATGGAAGTGGTGAAGTATGCTTTGAACCGGAGCCTTTCGCCTGCATTGGTGGCAGCTTATCAAACACAATTACCGGATAAAAAGTTATTGCAACAAAAGCTGCACGAATTATTTAAAAATACCTGAATTAAGTTTTTAACGGCTTTGCCCATATTGCTTTAGATACGCCGTCTATAATTCATTTCGAAAGGATGGGGAAGTAATCAACAGGTGGTCAAGGCTGGATTTTACCGGTGATGGTAAAACATCAGGGAAATCGAGAACGAATGTATATTGAAGCCACGCCGCAGCACCAAAGAATTACCGTATATAATACCAGCATGGAAAAGGTTCACCTGGTAAATAATAGGATGCAGGTGGTGCAGGAGGAGAAACTGGATGGGAAACTCCCGGATATGACGCAAAAATTAATGGAGAAGGTAAATAACGGCACTACCGGAGGGACAGCCTAAAAAGAAGGTATCCTGAACGACAATCCAAATTTGTATATTTGCACTATGAAACGGCTTTTATACCTTTTCCCCTTTTACATCCTGTTCCTGTCAGGCGTGCCATGCAACGCGAATGACGGGTGCTGTATGGAGGAATTGCTTACTATAGCCCATTCAGATAAACCTCCTGACGATAAGAACGGCGACACCGACCATAAATCCGAATTTCCCTGCTCCCCCTTCTTTCCATGCGGAGTTTGTCATGGCGTAGTTATGCCCGATAGTCAGATTGCATTCATTCAACCTATACCACCCGTTACCAGGCTACACTTCCTTTATAGAGAAAAGCCCCTTTTAGTCTTTGTCCCTTCCATCTGGCAGCCTCCCAAATCGGCCTAGCATCTTTAAGATTACTACCCCGCTATGGATTACAGCTATAGCATTCCCTATTATTCACATATACCTCTATAATGAAAAGAGCGATAGGCTTTCTAATATTGCTTTGTATGGGTAACCTGTGCATAGCTCAACATACACTCATAGCCCTGATCAAAGATGCCGATTCAAAAGAGCCCCTTGCTGGGGCCACGGCTCTTTTAGCCGGTACGGGAAAAGGTGGTCGGGCAGATTCCAACGGTATAGTGCCGCTTTCTAATATCCCCGATGGCAACCAGGTCTTTACTTTTCGTTTTGTCGGCTATAAAGTGCAGACGGAAACCCTCACCTTTCCCCGGAACTCTGACACCCTAATCGTCTTACTGGAAAGGGCCGGTGAAGAAATGGGCGAGGTCGTTATTTCGTCCACCCGCAGCAACCGGACCTTTCAGAATCTCCCGACCCGCGTTGAGTTCGTCAACGGGGAAGAACTGGAAGAAAAAGGGAATATGAAACCTGGAGACATACGTATGATGCTCAATGAAAGTACGGGCATCCAGACGCAACAGGTATCGGCTACCTCCGCTAATTCCAGTATTCGAATTCAGGCGTTAGATGGACGCTATACCCAACTCATAAAAGATGGCTTTCCCCTGTACGCTGGTTTTTCCAGTGGACTGGGCCTTTTACAGACACCACCACTGGACCTCAAACAAGTGGAGATCATCAAAGGATCGTCTTCCACCCTGTACGGGGGTGGCGCAATTGCAGGGCTGGTCAACCTGATCTCGAAAGTTCCCACGGCAGAAAGAGAACTGCGCTTTTTAGTCAACGGCACCTCCGCCGGCGGCCTGGACGCGAATGGTTTTTACGGCCAGCGATGGGGCAAGATAGGGCTTACCCTTTATGGCGGCAGAAGCAGCAATACGGCCTATGATCCCTCAAGTGTCGGATTCAGCGCCATACCGAAGTTTGAACGCTACGTACTCAATCCTAAACTATTCGTCTATTTCAGTCCCCGGACAAAATTCAGTGTTGGCGTTAATACGGGATTCGAAAATCGGATCGGCGGAGATATGCAATATATCAGGGGACACGGAGACAGTAAGCACAGCTATTTTGAGCGGAATAAAAGCCAGCGGCTTTCCACGCAGTTCAGCTTTGATCACCAATTTAATACAAACAGCAGTCTGACCGTTAAGAATTCTATCAGCAACTTTAACCGCATCATTACCATCCCCGGTTATATTTTCAACGGAAAACAATGGTCCAGCTATTCCGAAATCGCCTTTAACACCCGGCAGACAAATACGGAATGGGTGGCAGGGCTGAATTTCTATACCGATGATTTTAAAGAACGCCCCGACAATGCCTTTCCCCGAAGGAACTATCAGCAAAACACAATCGGCGGTTTTATTCAAAATACTCGGACCGTCCGTAAATGGTTGCAGACGGAAGCAGGGTTTCGCGGGGATTATGTGGTGGGTTATGGATGGACGCTATTGCCCAGGGGGTCCGCACTATTCAAATTGACACCTAAACTGACCTCCCGCATAGGCGGCGGTTTAGGATATAAGACCCCGACCATCTTCACAGAAGAAACCGAAAAGATACAATTCCAATCCGTCCTGCCCATCTCCCCGGACAGCAACCGGCTGGAACGATCCTATGGGGTGAATGGGGATGTCAATTACCGGACAACTCTTTTTGACGGGAAGCTGAGTTTCAGCATAAACCAGCTTTTCTTTTTTACCCGTATTCATGACCCCCTGGTACTCGATACCCTACCCGGGCCTTTGTATAAGCTGACCAATTCCACCGGCTACCTGGATTCTAAGGGTTTTGAAACGAACTTGAAGCTAGGATACGGGGATTTTAAGCTCTATATAGGGTACACTTTTACCGATGCCCACTTAAACGAGAACGGCGTTATCCGGGAGAACCCCTTAACGGTTCGGCACCGGCTGAATAATGTCCTGGTATATGAGAAGGAGGACAAATGGAAACTGGGCCTGGAGGCATACTATTATAGCACAGAACCCTTAAATGACGGAAAAACCGGTAAGGCTTATTGGACCTTTGGATTCATGGCAGAAAAGATATGGGAGCGGTTTTCGTTCTTCGTAAACTTCGAGAACTTTACCGATACCCGGCAGACGCGCTTCGATACGATCTATACGGGAAGCATCACGCATCCGGTATTCCGGGACATTTATGCGCCGCTGGACGGGTTCGTTGTAAATGGGGGGGTGAAGTTGCATCTTTGAAAAGCCAAAGGGACGTATCTTTCAAGATGGTTGTCAGGTTTAATTCCGTATGATTGACGGAAATGAGAATTGCCGGTATGTGTTGGTGTTCAGCCTGGTATCCGGAGACTTCAATACCGGCATTAAAATAGATAATGCCTGTATTGTCCTTTAAATGGGCTATTTATTGCTAAGCACGAACGCCCTATTTAATGATAGCAAAACTACGATTAGAGGGACTTTCCAAAATCTGACAACCACAACCGATTTTGGTACTTTTTCTTTCGTTAAACAATGATATAGTAATTGCCAAAATAAAATCATCTTTCCCTTAGCCCATTTACTGTATTTGGACTATCCATTCTCTTTCCATTCATTTGGCGTTACGTCAAATTCCTGTTTAAAAACCCTGGCAAAATAACTCGGGTCACTAAAGCCACAATCAAGCGCAATGGAGGAAATACTTGTTACTTTATTTTTCGCTAATTCCTTTGCCTTTTTTAAACGTATAATACGGATAAATTTATTAGGCGAGCATCCCGTAAGCGCATCGAGCTTACGATGCAAATTAGAATGGCTCATGAACACTTCCTTACATAATAGCTCTATATTAAATCCGGTGTCGGAAATATGAGCTTCCACGATTTCCCTGATCTTAAAAACAAACTTGTCTTCGGCCTGGGGTGTTGCAGCAATACTTTGTTCGTTTTTTATCGTTCCGGAAGCACTCGCCGGGATATTGGAGAGACCTGATTTTGCCAGATAGAACTGCTGAAGGGATTTTCTGAGTTCAAGTAATTTTTTTATGCGTATCCGTAGTTCTTCATTGTTAAAGGGTTTTTCCAGGTATGCATCGGCGCCCCGGGATATTCCTTCCATTTTGCTTTCCATATCTGTTTTTGCCGTAAGCATTATAATCGGTATATGACAGGTATTTTGATCCGATCGTAATTTTTTTAACAATTCAAAGCCATCCATACGCGGCATCATTATATCGGTGATTATCAGATCGGGTATCATTTCCACGGCAAGGTCAAATCCTTCCATCCCGTCACTTGCTACTGCCAGCCTGTAATCCGGCAAACAAAAAGCAGTATATGCCACCACATCCGCGTTGTCTTCCACTAATAATATGAGCGGCTCTTCGTCTTTTCCCACTGTTTGTTCATGGCTTCTGCTCTCAGGATAAATTTCTTTATACTTATCCGATTCTTTTTCATTCAAATAAGGGGACGCCATTATTTCATCTGTTATTGGCAATTTTTCCAGTGGCAGTTCTACGGTAAATTCGGTGCCTTTGGTGGCGCCCATCGGCGGGCTTTTAACTGAAATTGTTCCCTTCATTAATTTCACCAGTTCCAAGGTAAGCGAAAGCCCTATCCCCGTGCCTTCGGCCGCTCGGGTATTACTATTATTAAGCTGGTAAAAGCGGTCGAAAATAAAAGGCAACTTATCTTCAGGGATACCGATGCCCGTATCCATAATTTTAATGAGGAATGAATGGTTATTGTTTTTAGCGGAGGATTCCCTGACATTTATGGATATATATATGTTTCCCTTTTCCGGGGTGAATTTCAAAGCATTGGACAATAGATTGGAAATTATCTGGCGTATTTTTTCCGTGTCGTATTCCGTATGATACGATTCCAGTTCTGATAGAAAATGAAATTGTTTATTTTGATTTTCCGCCAATGAATGAAATGCTTCAACAATATATCGCAGGAAGACGATGAGATCGCCTTTTATTGGTTGAAGGGTCATTTTTCCGCTTTCCAGCTTAGACAGGTCCAGCATCTCATTCACCAATTTTAGCAGACTGCGTCCGTTACGCAGGATCATGTCCGTTCCTTTTTCCAGATGGGTGTCCGGATGATCCGCAATTTGTTGCGCCATCCCTAATATCACCGTTAAGGGAGTACGGAATTCATGTGTAATATTCGTATATAATTGGGTTTTTGCATTGTCCAGTTCTTTCATTCTCCTGGCTTCCCGTTTCTCATAATTCAATTGTTCGTTTAGTTTGGCTCTGTTTGTTATGTACCTGAAATACCACCGTATTCCGATTGCTAATAAAGCCAGATATAATAAATAGGCCAGCCAGCTTTTCCACCAGGGCGGTAATACTTTGATTTTCAGTTCGGCCACTTTATCGCTCCAGCTGCCCTGACTATTGCTGCCCTGGACCTTAAATGTATAGGTACCCGGCGACAAGTGTACATAAGTGGCTGACCTGCGTGTACCGGATTCCACCCAATCCTTGTCAATACCTTCCAACTGATAACGGTATTTATTCTGTTCGGGAGCGGTAAAGTCCAGTGCTGAGAATTCCAGCGTAAGTATGTCCTGCAAGTGGGTAAACGTAATCCTTTTTGTTTGCTCAATATTGTTTTGCAGTACACCGCTTTCATTGCCGGCGGCTAACGGTTGGTTGTTTATCCGGATATCGGTAATGAATACATTTGGGATAAACCCTACTGACAATACTTCATTTGGATTAAAAACATTCATTCCGTTTACACCGCCAAAAGCAAGATGTCCATCCGTGAGCCTGGCAAAAGCGCCGGTATTGAATTCATCATCCTGCAAGCCATCGGATTTCGTGAAATTCCTGGACTCCCATTGATTTTCAGTTCGATTTTGGAGACAAAAAATTCCTCGGTTGGTACTGCCCCATATATTTCCGGCATCATCATTCAAAATTCCATAAACTACATCGTTGGGCAACCCTTCTTTTTGTGTGAAGTGCAAAAAATTCCCCTTGTTCTTTTCCAATCGGTTTAAGCCACCCCCCTTGGTACAGACCCACAAATACTTCAGGGGTTCCTTAGGGTCATCCATAAAGCAGGAAACATTATTATTGTTAAGCGAATTGCGGTCACTCGAATTGGTGCTGTACCATTTTATGGAACTGGGTTTGGTGAAATCATCGGCAGAAAAAATGAGCCTGGCGAATCCGTAGGCTGTTCCAACCCAGAAAACTCCTTCCATATCTTCATATAAGGCAGTACATATTGCTTTTTCCGGGATTAGTCTTGCGGGACCGGTATTTATGCTGAAATTGTTGACTTTTCCAGTAGTTGTATTAATCAGGGAGAATACCCCATCCAGTGCAGGGAACCAGATATTTCCCCTGCGATCTTCCATCATCGGCTGCTTATCCCCTTCACCCTTATTGTCGATTACTCCGGGGTATCCGGTTAACTTCTTTGTAGTGGTATTGTATTGAAATAAGCCTTTATCATCCGTCCGGATCCAATAATCCCCTGTTTTTGATATCACTAAATTATCAATTTCCTGATCGGCGAAAATGGACCTGAAAGGGTCCGGTTGAACTGAATCCCTGTCTAATTTCCGCCATTCGTAGGGGTATGCGCCCAAAAACAATTCTGTGTCGCTTTTTGCAATAATAAACCGCACACTATACCCTTGCACGCTTCGTTTAAAACTGTTCTTTGCCATATTGCATTTAATCAATCCATAGCCCCTGGTTCCTCCCCACAGCAGCCCGCATTTATCTATCAGGAACGGATATAAAATTTTAGTCCCGGCACTGACGGGTACATTTTCGTTCCA
>PLXD01000223.1 GCA_003151295.1 Chitinophagaceae bacterium
TGTTTGACCGGGAGTTCCGACAACCGAGGCTTGCTCCTTAATCAAACCTTTGGTTTTTTCGCGGAAAACAATGAAAAAACTTTGTGCATCCTCGAAACGAAGCGTCAGGCTGAGGGTGCTATCGATATTCTCGTATTGTGTAAGGGTGCGCATTCCCCCTGTAACGGGATCCCATAACTCGGGCTGCATACCCCTCTCTTTAAAACTGCAAAAGGCGGTACCGGGCTGATGGGAAGTATTGGCGACAAAATAGACATTCGTATTGCCCTGCCTGCGATGGATATATTTTATAATAGCGTCGCTGTTTTTATCCAGCACGACAAAATCATCGTCCGCCCGCGGAATGATCTTACCCCATTGCAGCAGGGCCTGGCAGCGTTGCCAGTATTTTACCGTTGCGGCTGCCGGCTTCCACCAGGTCTGCGTCCTGTCGAAATGAGATCCCCACTGACCCATAGTCGCTCCCGGCTTGTACTGATCCCCCCAGGGCTGTTCGACGAAGCGGTGAATGACGATTCGGTTTACACCCGCACAAAAAGCGGCATCGCCAATGGGCTTTAACCAGGCCGGCGTCTCCCTCCATTTACTGTCATTGGGATGACCAGTAAACGCTTCGGCCTGCAGGAGATTCTGTCCCGATCTTCGGAGGGCCGCAATGGTCGGCTCCAATTCATAGGGCGTATATACGCCACCGTATGTCCAGAATTCGCCCATCGCGGTATTGACCATCGGCATCACCTCTTCCTGTCTCCAGGGGCCTCCATAAGGCTCGCTTAGAAAATTAAGATTCGCCGCCCGCAACTTTGTCGATACGGTCTTGAAATAAACATCCCGGTACAGATCCCTGACGGTTGAATCGAAGTCTGTCCTGAATTTCAGCGAGTCGTATTTACTACCGATCGTCCGGTCCGCAAAGATCGGCAACCAGGGAATGATATCATATCCCCTCCTGTTTTTAAACTCTTCTCTCATCTTAGCCGTCCAGTCAGGATAACCCGCTTCATAGCTGTCGAAATATACATGGTCAAAACCGTTACCGATCAGGTCTCCGAGATGCTTCCGGATTTCCCCGATCACATGATCGATATGAAAACTGACGGCTTCCTCGTTCATTTTATCACATTCAAGACCCGTCGCGGCCCATTGGGCAGGCTGAATGATCGAACCCATCGTGGTATGCCCAAATCTGTAAATGAGCCAGTCACCGTGGGGCACTTCCCACTCCAAACTGCCATCCGCTTGCATTCGGTCGCTCAGGTCAAATATACTGTCTATCGGAACGACCCCATGAGCCGGTAATGCCAATACCGCGATGTCTTTATAATAGGTTTTCCTGGCAGGGATCTCCGGTCTTTCCACCAGCCCTGTAGCAGGATTATAAACAGGGAAAGGCATATTCGCACGCAGGTCTACCTGCGGACGGGCTAGCTTCACGCTTACCCGGGTGTTGCCGCTGACCTTCTGTTGCGACCAGCATACTTCCTGCATGGATAATTCCGNNCCGCCGCTGGTCTCATAGCTGGGCCCGTTGAAAGTCCCGAAACTCATACCCAGGCGCCTCGATTCTTCGGCTGCATGACGGACGAGTTTCCACCAGGGCTCTGTCCAGGCTATAATATCCTGGGTCGGGCTTTTGTCGATATTACAGGCCCATGGAGTGGTAATATCCGCCAGGGCTAACATGGTAGTGCTGCTGAATCCTTCTTTTTGAAGGGCTTCCAGATCCTTCGTGATGCCCTCCTTGCTGATATAGAATCCCATCCACATCCACAATACACCGGGCCTTGCACTTGCCGGGGGATCCAGGAATACGGTTTCAGGGTCGGGAGACAATTTCCTGTCGTCTGTAAATGCCTTGCCGGTGGTCTGAGCTCCAGCCCTGCCTGCTGCGAATGCCAGCGTAAGGAGCAGAATACTTTTAAGGGTTCTGTGCTTCATCCGAAAATATTTGTCTTATATATTAAATTGTAACCGAAATAAGAATCTTGTATACTACAACTTATTAATCAATTGTTCCGCTTGTTTCAGTACCTGTTGCATATTATACGTATCATACACGGGCGTGTATATATTGATCTCGCATTCGGAAAGCGTATTTTCGAACAATAAGATAGGTTCCCGCTCCCATCCCCTGGCTTCCAGCTCTTTCATCATTTTGTTTTTGTTCAGCCCGCTGGCCGGAAGATTGAGTGTATCGGCTACAGCCTTCCATAAAGCCCGGTTGACTTCTTTATAAAAACCTTTATAATTGGTCTCGGCAAACATTAGCCGGGCATGGGAAAGAGGGTCCGCTGCCACGATCGGAGCAGCCGGTGCATTCGCGCCATTAGCGTTATTCGCGATATTCGCGTTACTGGCATTAGTGTTATTCGCGTTAACAACGTCATTCGCGTCCCGCTTTTTCATCCGCAGGTTCTGGCGCCAGAGATAGATCGCCAGCGCCGATAGGATCAGCACAGCAAAAATCCATTCCAGGTGCAGGTGGATAAAGCCACTTACCAATCCGCCCGCTGACTGCCCGGAAGAACCCAACCCATCCGCTGTCTGAAACGATGGCCTTTTAATCGCCGGACCAACCTTACAGGTCAGGGAGTCGGTATGGATCGTCCGGTAAGCCTGACTGGCCGGATCGAAATAGGAAAAATCAATGGAAGGAATAATATAAACACCCGGAGTCTTAGGGCTAAAAACGTATTTAAAGATCTTTGATCCGCTCATCGGAACCGTCGTATGGTCGACTTCCTCCTTTGCCACCGGGTCAAAAGCTTCCATTCCTGCCGGCCACCTGACTTGCGGGGCATTAATGACCGGTAGGTTACCGCCTCCCCTGATGGTGACCTGAAGAGTAGACTCATCCCGGGAAGCCAGATTTTTGTTTTCCAGGCTGGCTNNAACTGTCCTACTGCTCCATTATAATCCGATGGTTTGCTGGTTTCAGGAAGAGGTTTAACGGTGATCGTCAGGGGCTTGGTATTCAGTGTCGCATTTTCATCGACCCAATTCGTAACCGCATCGTCATCTTCGAAGGTATCAAAAAGGTCACGGAGCCTATTGCCGCCTTTGCCTGATTTCCGGGATCCCTTCAAAAAATGAATGGTATTCTCTATTTCCATCGGATCCAGGTCGACCGTACCTGCCTGCAGAGGGATCAACTGCGCTTTACGAATGATATGTACAGTAAAGGATTTGCCATTCACTTTTTCGACCGATGAAGCGTCACTGTTCGGGTCGACCATATCATATACACTAAACCCGTTGAGCGAGGGGCGTTTGGTCACCCTCGATTCCGAACGGAGACGCGAATACAGTTTATAGGTGGCTACTACCGGCTCTCCTACATAACAAGACGATTTATCTACCTGCACTTTTACAAACAGGTTTTTCCGGATCTTCTCCTGGGCGTTCTCCCCGGGTTTTAAAATATATTCTTTATCTGATTCTTCGGGTAAGCCAGCCATGGGATCCGGCCAGCCCTGTTGAAAAAAAGGATTCAAATTGGGACTGGGTGGGTTGTTCGCGGACCCGGAGCCCGTAACGTTTACAGTAATGGTCACCGGGTTGGAATGCATGGGGTTGCCATCGATGGAGGCGGTAGCTCCCTGGATAGTAAATTTTCCCGTTTTGACAGGCTGCAATACAAAAGACAAACCCTTGTATTGGGATACGTTGCCGTTTACAACGGTCATCCCACTGGATTGATTGGGGCCCTCTATGATGCGAAAGCCGGGAAAGGAAGGGGGAGTAAGGCGATCGATGGTCGTTGCGTTCTCGACCACGAAATTGACCTGCAGGTATTCGTTACGCCCGATCTCTTTACTACCGGTCACAGTGGTGAACTTCACCTGCGCACCGGCCTGTAAACCCGTCATCAGGAAGATGGCATGAACAATAAACGTCAGACGTAAAACTTTCCTCATTGCTTACCTCAGTAGTACAAATATAAAATTTGATTTGAAGGGAGCCATCCCAATTTTGGGTTAAAACTCTCACAGGTCTCCCAACTGGGGTCTCAGGACGATATCCTCCACCGTTGCCTGGGGCGATAACCGGGAAGCGGCATAGATCATCTCCGCAATATCGCCGGCTTCCATGATCCTTAGGGGATCCACCCCGCTACCGGCCCAGGAATCGGTAAAAGCCGCCCCTGGATAGAGGGCTGTCACTTTTATTCCATGGGGCTTCATCTCCTCCCGCAGGTTTTTTGAAAAGCCTGCCAGGGCAAATTTGCTGATACCATAGGATCCGCCATTGGCATATGCCTGCAGGGAAGCAATGGAGCAAATATTGAAGATATGGCCGCTCTTTTGCCCGATCATCTTCGGCAGCAGGATCCTCGTCAGGTGGTATGCACTGTATAAATTGACGCCGATCATTGTCTCCAGCGCCCCTTCGGGTTCCCCGGAAATACTGCCGGGAAGAAACTGCCCGGCATTATTTACCAATATATCGATGGACCCGCCGAACCCCAATACCCAGGATCCGAAATTTTGCGCTTCCCGCTTTTCAGACAAGTCGAAAGATTTGGCATGAATGGCAATTCCGGGAAATTTTGCCTCCAATTCCTGCTTCGCCAGGGATAAAGCATTCCCATTGCGGGAACAAATAAACAGGTTATGGCCCGCGGAGGCGAATTTTTCGGCGATCGCCCTTCCAAAGCCTTTCGATGCGCCGGTAATGATACTATTCAAAAGCAGCCTGGATTTTAATGGTAAATAAAATTTCTCCCTGTAAATTGCAAAGTATATTTTAATTAGCCATTGCGATACAAACATTTATTCTTCGATCTCGATCACACCCTCTGGGATTTTGAGGCCAATAGCCGGCTGACCCTGGCCGCCCTGTATGTCTCGCTCGGATTGCCGGCGAGGGGTGTTCATGATTTCGATCTCTTCCATAAAAACTATACGATCCATAACGATAAGCTTTGGGAACGGTACCGGAATGGCTATATTAAAGTGAATGAATTGCGTTGGAAACGGATGTGGCTGACCCTGCTCGACTTTAAGATCGGCGATGAGGCATTGGCTAGGCACATGGGCGACCTATTCCTGGAATCCTTACCGAACCGCACCCTGTTATTCCCCTACACCCTTGAAATACTGAACTATCTTAAAGCCAGGCAGTACAAGCTGCACCTGATCACCAACGGCTTCGAGAAGACCCAGCAAAGCAAGCTTCTGCATGCGGGACTGGACCCTTATTTTACGGAAGTCATCACCTCCGAGAGCTCGAATAGCCTGAAGCCCCATAAGGAGATCTTTCAATATGCTTTCTGGAAGACAGGCGCACAGCCATCGGAAAGTATCATGATCGGGGATAATCCCGAAGTCGATATTCAGGGGGGCATCAATGCCGGAATAGACCAGGTATATGTGAATCATCTCAATATGATACCCTCGGTGCAGCCTACCTATACGGTCTATTCCCTAAAAGAGCTGGAAACAATATTCTAACCCTTTCTGATTTTTCAAATCCCTTCGGATCTTTGAAATCTATTTAATCCTTCTTTTTGCCGCAATGCTTGCCGGGACAGCTTTTCATATTGGTTTTTTTCCCTTTGTCCTTTCCCTTGTCCTTGTCGCCGTTTTGAGCAAAGGCGATGCCTGAGAAAAGGAAGGCGGCGGTGGTCAGTATCATCATTTTTCTCATAGCCTGAAGTTACGAAAAACTCCCTAATACCGTCACACCTCCTTTTACCGTTTGATTCAATGCGACTTTTACGACGGTTCCCGGCGGGAGGAGGACATCTACCCGCGATCCGAATTTAATAAATCCCATTTCGGCGCTTTGCTCTACTTTTTGCCCGACGGCCAGGTAGTTTACGATACGTTTAGCCAGAGCCCCGGCGATCTGCTTTACCAGTATCTCCCCCTTTATATTGCGGATGACCACGCTGTGCCGTTCGTTTTCGGTGGAGGATTTCGGATGCCAGGCTACCAGGTATTTCCCTTTATGGTATTGGTTATATACGACCTCACCGCTAACCGGGTTGAGATTGCGATGCACATTGGCGGGGCTCATAAAGATCGAGACCTGCAGGCGCCTGTCCTTAAAATATTCTGTGTCGGTTATTTCCTCGATAACCACGACTTTCCCATCCGCCGGGCACACGATCAGGTTATCGCCATGGGTAAGGATACGGTTCGGAACGCGGAAAAAAGAGATCAGGAATAAGAGCAATCCCAGGGTCGCGATAAAAATCAGCCAGCTCAGCCAGGGCAGATGAAAGCTTATAAAATAGAACGAGACCAGGTTGATCAGTGCAAAAGCAAGGGCTCCTATCGCAATCGTCTTAAAGCCTTCTTTGTGAATTGTCATTGAATGGGGGATTATGTTTTGGATGATCGTCAAAATTAAGGAATGAAGTATATAAAGATCTTTAAGAGAAAGGATTATTTAAGGAACAACATTACAAATAACCAGACGCAAGACGAGGCCAGCAACAGGGAATCGAACCGGTCGAGAAATCCGCCATGTCCCGGCATGATATTACCGCTGTCCTTTATCCCCGCCAACCGCTTGAGCTTGCTTTCTAATAGGTCCCCGAAAGTCCCGGCGACCGATGAAATGGCCGCAATAATCATACAATTCACCGGAAATCCCCAATTGAAACTTCCCCCATCGGGGTATTCGCTTACGAAATAGCCGATGACCCCTATGACCACGATGGCCAGTATGATCCCGCCGATCGTACCTTCCCATGTCTTTTTGGGCGAAATCACCGAAAGGGGGGTCTTCCCGATGATCGATCCCACGATATAAGCCATGGTATCATTGATCCAGATAGAGCCGATGATCAGCATGACCAACACTTTGCCAACGGGTGGGAAAGGACTCTCGAAGAACAGGAACCTGATATTTGTCAGCAGCCCCCAACTCAAAGAGATATATAATAATCCAAGCGCCGAGTAACCGATATTCTTCCAGCTCAGTTCACGGACCAGCAGGATCTCCGCAAAGGGCAGCACAAAAACAAAGAGGAGCCCCATCCATAACCCAATGACATGCAGCGATAATCCGCCGATGCTGAGCGCCCCGTCGGTGAAATACAACATCAGGCACCAGCCGGCGATCCGGACGCCGTATTTATGAAAAATTGTGATCCCCGCATATTCCTTGTCCATCTGTTCCATCAAACGTTGGTATTCGCTCCAGCAGCCGAAATGAATGACAGAGAACAGCACAAAAAAACTCCATTGATTCCACAGCAGGCCGGTCAGCATAACGATTACGAATATCGCAGCCGTGAGTGTCCGTGTTTTAAAAGTAGCAAGATTCAACGCCATGATCGGAAGTTAAAAGGGGTAATGGTCAGGAAAGAAACTCATTATATTCATTTACGGCACCCACCTCATATACTTTGGCATAGTCCATCCCGGACTCCCTGACAAGCTTCACCAACAATAGGGTCACAAACGCCGCACTCAGCAGGACCATATATATCGGAATGGATGGATTCTCATTGATCATTTTAGGATAATAAACGGTGGCGGCCACCTGGACGCCATTGATCACAAAATGCGCCAGGATACTCACCCACAGGCTCCCGCTATACCAGTAGAGGGCCCCTAACATAACACCCAGATAGAACCGCGGCAAAAAGCCCTGGAACTGCATATGAAAGGCAGAAAAGAGAATAGCCGTAACAATAATACCCGCCCAGGGACTTCTGAACGCATGGATCAGGATCCGTTGCAGTGATCCCCGAAAGCACGCCTCCTCGCAAATAGCAGGCAACAGGGCCATAACCAGGAGGTTGTAAAAGATATCGAGCGGGGATCCGATCTTCAGGAAGGCTTCCAATTCTCTTTCCGCATCTTTTTGCATGGAAATTAACGAGGTAGGCAGGGGGATCCGTTCATTGATCTGGCCTAACCAGCCCGCCAGGGGAAAGGAGAGCAATGCAATACCTATCGCCAGGGCGTAAAAAACATTTTTATCCGGCTTATGGAAGCCCAGGAACCAGATAGGCCGGTACCGGAAACTGAACCACGCATAAAGAAGGGCCGGGAGCAGGAAAATAGCCAGGGAGGAGAAGCCCTGCAGCCATTTCATCAGGCTCACCACCGCGGGGTTATCCAGGTCGAACCGGGACACGCCGTGCTGACCGCTGATGAGGGCGCCCCGGGATACTAAAATCAGCGTGGATATAGCACTGGTCAATACGATAGCCCCCCCCAGCAGCAACAGGAAAATGCATAACTGGTACCATGGCGACGTTATCTTCAGATAAGTTCTCATATTATAAGTAATCCCCGATAAAGTTGATAAATGGTGTAAATTTTGGGCCTTTTTGTACCTTTGCGAATTGATAAACATTGGCAATATACAACTTCCTGCATTTCCCCTCCTCCTGGCCCCTATGGAGGACGTGAGCGATCCCCCCTTCCGCTATGTCTGCAAGCAGCATGGGGCCGACCTGATGTACAGCGAGTTCATCTCCAGCGAAGGGCTGATCCGCGATGCGATCAAGAGCCGGCGAAAGCTGGATTTCTATGAATATGAACGCCCCTTCGGCATCCAGGTCTTCGGCGGGGATGAGGAAGCCATGGCGTTGAGCGCTAAGATCGTCGAGACGACCAACCCCGACCTGGTCGACATCAATTTCGGCTGCCCGGTAAAAAAAGTGGTGGGCGGACATGCCGGCTCGGCGCTGATGCGCGANNCGGTAAAAAAAGTCGTCTGCAAAGGCGCCGGTGCCGCCGTGTTAAAGGATGTGGCCCTGATGACCCGCCTTACGGAAGCCGTCGTGAAAGGCACCCACCTGCCGGTGACGGTAAAGACCCGGTTAGGCTGGGACGACCAATCTAAGAATATCGAGGAAGTGGCAGAGCGTCTCCAGGATGCCGGCATTAAGGCATTGACGATTCATGGCCGCACAAGAGCCCAGCTTTATAAGGGCGAGGCCGATTGGACCCTCATCGCAAAGGTGAAGAACAATCCACGCATCCGGATTCCCATATTCGGCAACGGCGATATAGATTCCCCGGCCAAGGCCCTCGAATACAAGAACCGCTACGGGATCGACGGCATTATGATCGGCCGTGCAGCCATCGGCTATCCCTGGATCTTTAACGAGATCCGGCATTTTCTGCAGACAGGCAGCTACCTGGCCCCCCCTTCCATCGAACAAAGAACCGAGGCGATCCGGCAGCACCTGCATCGATCCGTTGAATGGAAAGGAACGACCGTGGGGATACTGGAAATGCGACGTCACTATACCAATTACCTCAAGGGTTTCCCTTATATCAAAGAGTTCCGTAACCAACTGGTCCAAAAAGACACGATGCAGGAGATCGAAGAGATCCTCCAACAGGTAGAACAGCGCTACGCCGGCTTTAATCCGGACAGGCAGGTGGCGGCTGTTATAGAAGATATAGCAGTGGGAAGTGCGTGGTGAGCTGTTTTCTGTTCTTTAAAGTTCATCAACTGTATTAAGGTAGTATTCCCGTATCATGCTTCCGGAAAAATCGAACAATTTTTGTATCGCCACCGCACAGTTCGTGAATGCTGGTTTTATATATTACTGATTTTCAAGTCCTTTCAGTTGGGTATAGTATTTGTTCCAAAAATGGCCGGCGAAGCTTCGGAGATCCAAATCTATTTCATACCCCCGATAAACAGTAATGGAATGTTAAAAAGTAATTTGAAAATCGCCTTTAGGAGCCTTGTTAAAAACAAGGTTTCCTCCTTTATTAATATCGGCGGCCTTGCAATGGGCATGACGGTAGCCATGCTGATCGGGCTGTGGATCTATGACGAATTATCGTTTAACAGGTATCATAAAAATTATGACCGCATTGCGGAGGTAAAAGCGAATGCAGATTATAGCGGTGAGGTATATACAATCGACTCCCACCCTATGCCGCTGGGTACGGAGATTCGTTCCGCTTACGGCAGTGATTTTAAATACGTGGTAATGTCAAGCCAAACGGAACAGCATATTCTGTCATCAGGCGATAAAAAATTCTCTGAAGATGGTAAATATATGCAACCCGAAGGGCCTGATATGCTTACCTTGAAAATGCTGAAAGGTAGCCGTGCCGGATTGAAAGAACTTAGCGCTGTTTTTCTTTCATCATCGCTGGCAAAAAAAATATTTGATGATGCCGACCCAATAAACAAAGTAATAAAGATCGATAACAAGTTCGCCGTGAAAGTAACCGGTGTATATGAGGATTTGCCGGATAACACAGACTTCAAAGATGTCTCTTTTATTGCCCCATTTGACTTTTATCTTTCCTGTTACGGTTGGGCGCAGAAGAAATATACGAACTGGAATGATATCTGTATTAATATTTATACGCAGCTTAACCCGGATGCCGACTTTGGCAAAGCTTCCGCCCATATAAAAAACGCGCTGGCCGCTCATGCCAGTGGTGATCTCGCCAAAAGAAAGCCGGCCTTGTTTCTTCAGCCCATGAGCAGATGGCATTTGTATTCAAAATTTGAAAATGGCGTGAATGTAACAAGTGATCAATTGCAGTTTATCCGGCTTTACGCTATTATCGGCATTTTTGTATTGCTGCTGGCCTGTATCAATTTTATGAACCTGAGTACGGCCCGTTCTGAAAAACGTGCAAAGGAAGTTGGTATCCGCAAAGCAATGGGTTCCGTCCGCAGTCAATTGATCAACCAGTTTTTTAGTGAATCATTAATCGTAGCAGGTTTTTCATTCATACTGGCGATCCTGTTTGTTCAGCTTAGTTTACCCTGGTTTAATCATGTTGCCGGTAAAAATATATATATTCTATGGACCAGTCCGTTGTTTTGGACGGCAGGAATAGTCTTTATCTTTTTTACAGGTATACTGGCTGGTAGTTACCCGGCACTTTACTTATCTTCTTTCAATCCTGTCAAAGTATTGAAAGGCACTTTTCGTGTGGGCAGGCTGGCGGCTATTCCACGCAAAGCATTAGTGGTTGTACAATTTACAGTTTCCATTATACTGATTATTGGCACCATCATTGTTTACCGCCAGATACAGTTTGCTAAAAATCGTCCGGTAGGGTATACCGCGGGAAGCTTGCTCCAGGTTCAGATAAACTCACCGGAATCCCAGAACAATTACAAAGTGTTCAGCAATGAAGTGAAAAATACAGGAGTAGTTAGCGATGTGGCAGAGTCGGCAAGTCCTGTTACCAGTATATGGTCAACGAATACGGGTTTTACATGGAGGGGTAAAGAGAATACTACCGAAACTGAATTCTCTACCATTTGTGTTTCACATGATTACGGAAAAACAATTGGCTGGCAGCTAATCGCTGGAAGAGATTTTTCGAAAGAACTGGCCTCGGATTCCACCGGCTTTGTAATTAATGAAGCTGCTGCTAAATTAATAGGTATGCAAAATCCAGTTGGGAAAGGCATTGAATGGGATCAATTAAAAGGTCGGCGTTTTAAAATTTTGGGCGTAGTGAAAGACATGGTAATGGAATCGCCATTTAAACCGTCATCTCCGACTATCTTTTTCATTTACCAGCGTGATGGGATGAATTTTATGTTTTTAAAGATTAATCCGCACGTAAGCGCCAGTAATGCAATGGCAAAAATTGAAGCGGCATTTAAAAAAATAAACCAGGCTACTTCTTTCGAATATTCATTTGTTTATGACGAATTCAATAATAAATTTATTGCTGAAGAACGTATCGGTAAGCTGGCAGGTTTATTTACCGGGATTGCTATTGTAATCAGTTGCCTCGGATTATTTGGGCTCGCCTCCTTTGTAGCAGAGCAGAGAACCAAAGAGATAGGTGTACGTAAAGTATTGGGGGCAACGATATTTAATGTATGGAGTTTACTGAGTAAAGATTTTGCTTTACTCGTTCTTATTTCTTTATTCATCGCTGCGCCAACCGGTTATTTCTTCATGCATAACTGGCTGCAGCATTATCAGTACCGAACGGGAATTCCCTGGTGGATCTTTGCGGCAGCCGGCATTTGTGCTTTGATCATTGCCTTGCTGACGGTAAGTTTTCAGAGCATCAAAGCGGCTTTGATGAATCCGGTTAAAAGTTTAAGAAGTGAATGAAATATTTTTTATTTTCAATGATAGAGGCTTCCCGGCGCAACCGGCGATGAGGAATAGGCGAATCGATGACGAATGTTCGACAACCAACCTCCACCGTGCACAATGATAATGTCTTTCAACAGCGCCCATCCATCACCCTCTAGTCACCAAACCAGGACATTGGGATGGGTCGAGCGANNGGAACGTAATAGTATCTTACACTTCCTACCCAGTCACCGCCGCAACAATTTCCGGGCTCTCCGGCGAAACGCTCATGGCGAAATAATGCGTCAGGACTCCGTTCTCATCGACGAGGTATTTACAGAAATTCCAGACGGGCTCCTGGGTATTCCATCCATTTTTCGATGCATCGGTCAGCCATTTAAAAACGGTATTCTGAGCAGACCCTTTTACGACACTACTTTTTTTCATGAGGGGGAAGGTCACGCCAAAATTGACCCTGCAAAATTCCGCTATCGCGCCATCGGTTCCATTCTCCTGCTCTTTAAAGTCATTGGCGGGAAATCCGAGCACGACCAGCTTGTCCTTATACCGTTCATACAGCGATTCCAGCTCTCCATACTGTGCCGTATATCCGCAATTCGAGGCCGTGTTCACCAGCAGCACTTTTTTTCCCTTTAGCGCAGAAAAATCCAATCGGTCGCCATTATTCATGGGGGATTGCAAGGAATAAAAAGAGACGGCAGGAACCGTATGGCCGTCATTCTTTTTTATTTGCTCTATTTTCTGTGAGGACCTTGTAAGCCGCATGATCAGGGGATACAGGAACTTTGATAAGCGCTGTTTAAAATTCATACTATTTATTTTTCTCACCCAAATTTACAAATGTTCTTTCTGACAACCCTGATAAGCCTTTCTGTCCCGAATCTGTCCGTTCGTTTCCAGGTGTTTACAAATCTGCTTATCGGACGTCTGCATGTCGTTTGATTACACTTGCATCTTGCCGACAAGGCGATTCATCTTTTTTAGAAAAGCCACAGTATTTCGTTTTATCTTTGGTTAAACCAAACAGCCTATGGCAATCTTAAAACTTCCTTTATTATATGCCGGCTCCAAAGGAGAGAAGCATTTGTATACCTTATTCGACAGCGGGGCGAATCTCTCCTGTATCAACCCCGATATGATCGCAGATCTGGAAATCCCGATTTCTCTGGGAAGGATCCGAAAATTATCCACTTCAAGTGAAGGGCATTATATAGAGATCAAAGAGAGAATCATTGTCGACTTCTATATAAACGATATATTGCTTTCGGATGAATTTCTACTGGTGCCGGCATTGAGCGAAGAAGCGATCATTGGCGCCGCCACCTTGCAGAAATGGCGTATCAGGCTGGACTTCGAACATGACCAGGTGATCGTGGACCCGAAGGTCGCGAAGCTGCAATTGGTCTAGTTTCATTAGAACAAAAGTAAAAAATGTTTTTTTTATGTAAGTTTGGAGTGTGTATACTAAAGACCAAATAATAAATACATTAAAAGCTTGCTCACGATCTTGAAGACATATTTAACAGAAAAATCGATTTAGTTGCAAAAAACGCTATTAAACCTAAATACTGGGATTACTTAAAAAAGGATGTTATCTACATCTGATAGAAATATCACTTTTCTTTTGGAAGACATCAATATTGAAAAAAGTATCTAGGTTGCTATGACGGACGAATATTACATGTTGCAAGCCCTCCGGGAAGCCCAAAAGGCCTATGAGGAAGAGGAAGTGCCGGTGGGTGCCGTCATCGTCCTGGAAGGCAAGATCATCTCCCGCGGTCATAACCAGGTGGAAAAACTGACGGATGCTACCGCCCATGCGGAAATCATCGCACTCACCTCCGCTTTCAATTTTCTTGGCAGCAAGTATTTACCGGGTGCTTCTATCTATATTACCGTCGAACCCTGTCTTATGTGTGCAGGAGCACTATACTGGAGCAAGATCAGCAGGGTGGTCTATGGGGCGGACGACGAAAAGAACGGTTATAGAAAATATATAAGCCCTCCTGCTTCCATCGATCCCTTAAAAACCGCGGCATGGCCCTTTCATCCCAGGACCGAACTGGTAAAAGGCGTATCACAGGAAGAGTGCGGCCGCCTGATGAAGGACTTCTTCCGGTCGAAGCGGTAAACGGGTCGAATGGCGACAAAGCGTGGCGCCGGTTTTGCCGGTTTCCCATTTTTGCGTAGGTTTGTGATCCTTTCAACCACCGGCCCTGTTATATTACTGACAGAATTTATTTTTCAATATTTAAAAACATCCGTTATGGCTTTTACATTACCTGCGTTGCCCTATGCATATGATGCACTGGAACCGCATATTGACACTACGACCATGCAGATACATCATGGCAAACATCATCAGGCTTATGTTGACAATTTGAATAAAGCGATCGCCGGCACTCCGAATGAGAATAAATCACTGGCAGATCTGGTGAAACAGGCCGGCACTATCAGCCCCGCTGTACGCAATAACGGCGGCGGACACTGGAATCACAGTTTTTTCTGGGAGAGCCTTGCGCCCAATGCAGGCGGAGCACCCTCGGGGAAACTCGAAGAAGCCATTCAATCCGCATTCGGCTCCTTCGATGCGTTTAAGGAAAAATTCAATGCAGCCGGCATAAGCCGCTTCGGCAGCGGTTGGGCCTGGCTGATCGTAAAAGACGGCAAACTGGAGATCTCCTCGACGCCCAACCAGGACAATCCCCTGATGGACGTTGCTGAAGTAAAAGGAAGCCCGGTACTGGGAGTGGATGTATGGGAACATGCCTACTACCTGAAATACCAGAACCGCCGGCCCGAATATATCGAGGCCTGGTGGAACG
>PLXD01000098.1 GCA_003151295.1 Chitinophagaceae bacterium
AGAAGACTAGCATCTTTTTTTAGCCGCCCACTCCGATGGATGCAGCCTGGCGGTAAATTATTATTTATCTAAGATCGAAGAAAACAAGCACCTCAATGCTTTCCTGGAAGTATTTGCAGAAGAGGCATTAGAGCGGGCAAAGTCATTGGATGAAAAAAGAAGATCGGGCGACGCTTTGGGAAAACTGCATGGGGTCGTCATTGCCCTGAAAGATGTTATCTCTTACAAAGCCCATAAACTTTCCGCCGGTTCAAAGATTTTAGAAAATTTTACGGCGATCTATGATGCTACCGTTGTAGAGAAACTATTGGCGGAAGATGCAATCATCATAGGAAGGAACAATTGCGATGAATTTGCCATGGGATCCACCAATGAGAATTCGGCCTATGGCAATGTGCTGAATGCCCTGGATCCGGACCGGGTACCCGGCGGTTCTTCCGGGGGATCTGCCGTGGCGGTACAGGCAGGCCTTTGCATGGTCAGCCTCGGATCCGATACGGGGGGATCGGTCAGGCAGCCGGCGGATTTCTGTGGTATCCTGGGCCTGAAGCCAACCTATGGCAGGGTCTCCCGTTATGGATTGATCGCCTACGCCTCCTCCTTCGACCAGATCGGCATCTTCGGGAGAAACGTGCCCGATATTACCCTCGTGCTGGAAGTGATAGCCGGTGGGGACAATTACGATAGCACTGCGGCGTCCCATGCGCTACCCCTGCCCAACCGCTCAGCGCTGGAACCCGAAAAAGAGCGCAAATTCAGGATCGCCTATTTCAGGGATGCTTTCACCCACGAGGGACTGGACCCCATGATCGCCGAACAGTTTACCGGCTTCTTCGAATGCCTCCGCCGGGATGGTCATACCGTAGAAGGAGTCGATTTTGAATACCTGGACTATATCGTACCCGCCTATTACGTGCTGACGACGGCCGAGGCCTCTTCCAACTTATCCCGTTTCGACGGGGTCAAATACGGCCATAGAACCGCCGATCCGGGTGTTGATTTAACAAGTTTTTATAAAAGAACCCGTTCCGAAGGCTTCGGAGCGGAAGTAAAACGTCGTATCTTATTGGGCACCTTTGTGTTAAGTGCCGGATACTACGATGCCTATTTCACCAAGGCGCAACAGGTAAGAAAAATATTGGTTGATCGTACAGCCTTGTTATTCAATGACTTCGATATAATTATCCTTCCCACCGCCCCCACAACCGCTTTTCCGATCGGAGAGAAGATCGACGACCCGATTGCGATGTATCTCGCTGATATCTATACAGTTTATGCAAATCTAACCGGAATTCCCGGAATTTCCATCCCCCTTTTCCATCATTCAAATGGCATGCCTTTTGGTGTTCAGGCTATGACAAACCGATTTAATGAGTTATCTTTACTTCAATTCTCGCATCTGATGATGCAACAATATAAGTCCTACGAAAATCCCTACCTTATGTGACTGAGAGAATTTGAAGAAGGTCCGCTGCCCCTAATCCAGGCATGACAAATCACGATTTCCTCATTGATCCCCTTCCTGTGAAAGATTGTAAACGCCTATATGGGCAGTTTACCATCCTTAAAACGTTGGACATGCACAAGCGACTTTTATTGTTGGGTGTCATCAGCATTGGCTGGATACCCGGTACCCAGGCATATGACGCCGTAAAAGGAAGTAAGACCAAGACTTCCACCCATCATTCCACCCACCATAGCACTACGGGCAAATATGGCAGCAAGGCAGCAGGTGACACCCATGCGATCAGCGGTATCTCGAACAACGCCGTATCGATTGCCGATTCACAGGTCGATTTCCAGGATCTTTTTATAGCCACCTCCATGGGGAGTAGCAATGGGGTCAAACTGAACCCCCGCGCCCTGAGTTTCGTGCAGGATTATATGGAAAAGAACTGGACAGACCTCCAGAGCATGAAAAACTGGGGAAGGCCCTATTTCAACCTCATCGACGGGATCCTGAACCAATATGGGCTTCCACGCGAGCTTAAATACCTGGCGGTCATCGAATCCCAGTTGAAGCCTACGGCGGTATCCTGGGTGGGGGCTGTTGGGCCCTGGCAGTTGATGCCACAGACTGCCCGCGATCTGGGCCTGAAGGTCAGCCGCCGAAGTGATGAAAGGAAGAATTATTACAAGAGCACCCACGCGGCTGCCCTCTATCTCCGCGACCTGTATAATGAGCTGGGAGACTGGCTGCTCGTGATAGCCGCCTATAATGGAGGCACCAATAACGTATACCGTGCCATCAAAAAGAGCGGAAGCCGGAATTTCTGGGACCTGCAGTACTACCTGCCCCTGGAAACCCGTCTCCACGTGAAAAAGTTCATCGGAACCCAGTATACTTTCGAAGGCCAGGGTAGCGTCACCACACTGACCAGGCAAGAAGCCACCGAACAGCTAACCGGCTCTTCCATGTATGTCTTTACCCGGAAAATAAGCGCCGAAGAGCCCGTAAACGCGAAAACGGTTTCCGTCTCCGGAAAATATTGTTCCGCAGCCATTGCCCACGTCATCTTATAGGACCTGGCCGATTTCAACCGGTATAATCCCGAATTTGACAAGATCATGGCCAGCAGCAATAATACTTACGATCTGAAGCTGCCTTCCGATAAAATGGAGCTGTTCGCCGCCAATAAATACCAGATCCTGAACGAGTCCGTTCAGATGCTCATCAATGGAGATACGGTGAAGAAATAACGGATCGATGAATATAAACAAACGCATCGCATGCCTGTTCCTGCTCCTGGGGACAGGCATGTTGCTTTTTATAACAGAGACCGGCTGTTCTGGAAACGCGAAAGACGCGAATGGGGGCAATGCGAATGAGAAAAACGCGAATACAGGCAACGCGAATTCACACGGTTCAGGGATCAGCGCATCAGGAAGGAACCTTTACTTGCAGTATTGCGGAGCCTGCCACCTGAAACCCGATCCGGCTACCCTGACCAAATCCGTCTGGAAAGCCCGGGTACTGCCCTTTATGGGGGTGATGATGGGAATCTCTTCGGCAATCGATTCCTTCGACTTCTCTGCAGACAAAGACAGAGACATTTTAAACAGGCCCGGTAATTACACCGGCCATC